>JBGVHY010000249.1:0-6763 GCA_045122755.1 Acutalibacteraceae bacterium
GTACAGCAGGGCTATTTTGAAGATCTGGGTCTTGATGTTGAAGTTCAGTATTTTGATAACGGTCCGCAGATTAATGAAGCAATCGCTTCCGGTGATATTGATATCGCAGGTATCGGTCAGATGCCTTCAATCACAGGCGCAATAGCTAATAAATCAAAGATTGTAGGCTGGATGGAAGATGATGAGTATTCAATTCAGGCATATGCAAGAAATGACAGCGATATCGTAAAGGCAGGTAAAGGTAATGTTGAAGGTTTTGCTGATATCTACGGCACAGCTGATGCATGGAAAGGCAAAGAAGTAGTTTGCGCTAAAGGCACTTCAAGCCACTACGGTCTGCTTGCAACTCTTAACGCTTTAGGATTAACTGAAAGCGACATTACTATTATTAATATGGAAGGCGCTCAGGGCGCTACTGCTTTTGCTTCAGGCACAGGTGATATCTTCTTCGGTTTTGACCCACAGTGGGCAGAATTTTATTCTAACAGCGATAAATACACCTGTATCTCAACCTGTGCATCAGCAGGCAAATCTCTTTACAGTATGTTAGTTGCTTCAAATGACTTCTATACTAATAAATCAGATACAATGGTTAAGGTTATGGAAGGTCTTTTTAAGGCTGAAGAAGAGTTACGCGTAGACGAAAACAAATATTATGATGAAATGTATAACTGGCAGAGCTTCTACGGCAACTGCACAGAAGAGCTTGCAAAATACAGTGCAAGCATCAAAAAACTCCGTTCTTTAGACGAACAGAAAGAAATGTTTACAGAAACCGACGGTACATCAGAGGTTTCACAGTCTTATGCAACAGTTATCAACTTTATGGTTGAAAACGGAGTAATCGAAGAGGCTGGCAAACAGACTTTTAATGACAATAATTCAATTGATGCAAGCTATATGTTTACTGCAATTGAAAATGTTCAGAAATAACGGATAGAGGAACGAGATGTATAAAGAGAAAAAGAGGCCTTTATGGGCTAATATGCTGCTTTCAGTTGCAGGAATACTGGTTTTCATCGGAGTATGGGAATTGGTTGTCCGTCTCGGACTTGTTTCTGCTGACAAATTAGTAGCGCCCTCAACAATTATAATGACTTTCTTTGATAAACTTCATAATACTGTTCCTGACGGAAATACAATTGATGTTCATATTTTCACAAGCTTAAAGCTTGTTCTTGCAAGCTTTATTGTGTCTTGTGTCATCGGTGTTCCGCTGGGACTGCTTATGGGATTCTTCAATCTTTTTAATAAATTCTTAACCCCGATTTTTGAAATTGTCCGTCCTATTCCACCGCTTGCGTGGATTCCGATTGTAATTGTAATACTCGGCACCGGATTCGAGGCAAAATTATTTATAATTTTTGTAGCGGCATTTGTTCCTTGTGTAATCAACTCATACACAGGAATAAGAGCTACAAGCCCAGCGCTTCTCAACGTTGCAAAAACCGCAGGTGCAAATAAAGCTCAAATGTTTTTTAAAGTAGGCGTTCCGTCTGCATTGCTGATGGTGTTTACAGGAGTAAAAGTTTCATTCGGTAGCGCATGGGCAACCTTGGTTGCTGCTGAAATGATTGCATCATCAGAAGGACTCGGATATATGATTCAGCATGGAAGAGTAGCATCAAGACCTGAGATCGTACTGCTTGGAATGCTCTGCATCGGTCTTATCGGTGCAGTCCTCACCGCAGTGCTGAGTCTTTTAGAACAAAAAGCAATACCATGGAGAAAAGTAAAATGAAAAGATTAAATAAAATTTTAAATTATTTGCTGCCGGTGTTGTCTGTTTTGTTCGTACTTGGCGTATGGTTCTTAGCGGCAGCTATGAATGATAAACTTGCAAGCCCTGTTGAAACGGTAGAACGTTTTATAAAGCTTCTTGAGCAGCCGAAAATGGGTATCTCTGTTTTTGAACATATCTTTTCAAGCTTTAGCAGGATACTTGTTGCATTTATTTTTGCATCTGTTATCGGTGTTTCTTTGGGTCTTGCATTCGGTATTTTTCCGACTTTTAAAAGAGTATTCTGGCCTGTATTCTCAATACTTCGTCCTATTCCGCCGCTTGCGTGGATTCCGATTATAGTTTTGTGGGTAGGTATCCGTGGTGATGCTTCAAAAATAATTATTATTTTTATCGGTATCGTAATGGCAGTCGTTATTAATACCTTTGCGAGCATCAGTCATACCGATGAACTACTCTTAAAAGCAGGCAGAACTCTCGGCGCAAACAAATGGCAGATACTTACCAATATTACATTGCCCAACAGTATCCCTGCAATACTCGCCGGTATGAAAACCGGTCTTTCAACAGGCTGGATGTCACTTGTTGCCGCTGAAATGATGGTTGTCGATAACGGTATCGGCTTCCTTATCAATGACAGCTTGCAGTACAGCGATACAGCGCTTGACTTTGTAGGAATTGTGCTTGTAGCACTTTCAAGCTCACTTTTAACACTTGTACTTGATCTTATTGAAAGGGGTGTCTGTCCATGGCTGAGAATAAAGTCAAAATAGAAGTAAAATCCCTTTCAAAATCGTTTGATACAACAAAGGGCAGAGTAAATGTACTTGATAATGTATCATTTAATGTTTACGAAAACGAATTTTTAGTAATCCTCGGTCCGGGTCAGTGCGGTAAAACAGTACTGCTCAATATTATGGCAGAAATGGAAAATGCCGACAGCGGCGAGATTAATTTTGATGGTAAAAAAGATGTAGGTTTTGTATTCCAAAGATACGCACTTTTTAACTGGAAAAACGTTCTTAAAAATGTTGAAGCACCTCTTAAATTTAAAGGTGTAAAAAAGCAAGAACGCAGAGAAGTTGCCAGAAAATATCTCGACCTTGTAGGACTTAACGACTTTGAAAAAGCATATCCAACTCAGCTTTCGGGCGGTATGAAACAGCGTGTAGGCATAGCGAGAGCGTATACCTCGGGCAATGATGTAATCCTTATGGATGAGCCTTTCGGCGCGCTGGATGCTCAGACACGTTATCAGATGCAGGATGAAATCCTTAAAATTCGCGAAACTGATAAAACTACCGTTGTTTTTGTTACAAACAACATTGAAGAAGCTATATATCTCGGTGATAGGATTTTGCTTTTCAGCAACAAGCCTTCGGGAATTATTAAAGAGTATATTCCAAGCCTTTCACGTCCGAGAAATCAGACTTCTAAAGAGTTTATGGAACTAAGAAATGAAATAACCGCGAATATGGATCTCGCTTTATAATTTAAGAAAGGAACAGAAAAATGGCAGAACAAGCAAAAATTGTAGTTAAGAATTTAACTAAAAAATTTGATGACTTATTGGTACTTGATGATGTTTCTTTTAACATAAATAAAGGCGATTTTGTATGTATTGTAGGCCCTACAGGCTGCGGTAAAACCACATTTTTAAACTTGCTTGTAAAGCTTATTGAGCCTACAAGCGGTCAGATTTTAATTGACGGTGAGCCGGCTGACCCTAAAAAGCATAACATTAGCTTTGTTTTTCAGGAGCCTTCTACTTTTCCTTGGCTTACTGTTGAAGACAATATAAAATTTAACCTTAAAATCAAAAACGTTGATAAAGAAGAAATTCAAAAACGTACTGATAAAATTCTTGAGATGATAGGTCTTACAGAGGAAAGACACTCATATCCGAGTGAGCTTTCCGTTTCGGCAGAACAGCGAGTTGTAATCGGGAGAAGCTTTGCTGTTTATCCTGATTTACTGCTTATGGATGAGCCTTACGGACAGATGGATATCAAGGTAAGATATTATCTTGAAGATGAGGTTTTAAAACTCTGGCGAGAAACAGGAAGTACGGTATTGTTCATTACTCATAATATCGAAGAAGCGATTTATCTTTCACAAAAATGTCTTGTAATGACACCAAAACCGACAACAATTAAAGCAATTGTTGAAAATCCGCTTCCGTATCCGCGAGATGTATCATCACCTGAATTTATTAAGCTCAGAGAAGAAATCACCGATATGATTAAATGGTGGTAAATTTTTAATTCTGTATTTGAAAAATTGAATAAAAATGCATAATTATCGCCATTTTTGGTGGTAATTTGCGTTTAATAGTGTCTTTGATCGTTAGTGTGAAACGCACGAAACAAAAAAACTCCATCAGCTTAACTGATGGAGTTTTTGCGTATTTTAATGTTATTTTCCAAGCTCTAATGTTTTGTTGTATGCGTCTGTTACTGCATTTATGCAGTTTGCTCTAAATCCGCCGTTTTCAAGTGCCGCAACGCCGGCAATTGTTGTTCCACCAGGAGAGCATACCTCGTCTTTAAGTAGTTCAGGATGCTTGCCTGTACTCTCTACCATCATAGCAGAGCCTTTAACTGTCTGGGCGGCATATTTAAGCGCCTTATCTCTCGGCAATCCGCATTTTACAGCGCCGTCAGCAAGTGCTTCAATAAACATATAAACAAAAGCAGGACCGCAACCGCTTAGCGCCGAAGCCGCATCAATAAGATTTTCGGGGATTTGGTCCCATTTGCCGGCAAATGCGTTATCTTCTAAAAACGCTTTCTCGTCATCTATGTTTACATTATCGGTAACGGTGTATAAAAGCATACCTTCGCCAAGTAAAGCAGGGGTATTCGGCATAATTCTTATAACAGGATATTCACCTTTAGCCATATCGCGGATTTTTTCGGTTGAAAGACCCGCCGCAATTGAAACTAATATAAATTCGTCACTTCGTTCTTTTAAAACAGGCGCAATTTCTGAGAGCATATCTGCCATAAACTGCGGTTTTACCGCTAAAAAGATATATTTAGCAGTTTTCGCTATCTGCTCGTTAGTCGAAGCATATGCGCTTAGTTTCTTTGCTAAAGCCTCGGCTTTTTCTGTACATTTATCTGCAAGCAAAAGGTTTTCGCCATTTACCTTTTTTGAAAGAGCAGTGGCTAAAGCACTGCCCATATTACCTGTGCCTATGAATCCGTATTTGCTCATTGTTTTCACCTTATCTTATTTGTCCGTTGCCGGAAATAATGTATTTATAGCTTGTCATTTCTTTAAGTCCCATAGGACCTCTTGCGTGCATTTTCTGAGTAGAAATACCCATCTCGCAACCAAGTCCGAACTCACCGCCGTCAGTAAAACGTGTTGAAGCGTTGATATAAACCGATGAGGAGTCAATTGAGTTTGCAAATTTTTGCGCATTTTCGGCATTATTAGTTACAATAGCCTCAGAATGCATAGTCGAATGAATATTAATGTGCTTTATAGCCTCGTCAACCGAGTCAACGCATTTAATTGCCATAATGTAATCCAAAAATTCTGTGTCAAAATCATTTTCATCGGCGGTTGTGCCGTCGATGATTTTTGCGGCATACTCATCGAGTCTTAATTCAACAGGGTTGGTTTCTCTTGTTTCAACTAAACGCTCTTTTAAAAGAGGTAAGAACTTATCCGCAATTTTTTTATTAACTACGCATACCTCAGCCGCATTGCAAACCGAGGGACGGCTTGTTTTGGCATTTTCAACGATATTTAATGCCATATCAATGTCAGCGTATTCATCAACATAAATGTGGCAAATGCCTGTACCCGTTTGTATACAAGGCACTTTAGCGTTGTTAATGCAAGCGTTGATAAGTCCTGCACCGCCTCGCGGAATAAGCATATCAACAAGACCTACTGCTTTCATAAGCTCGTTAGCACTCTCTCTTGAAGTATCCTCAACCAAATTAACAAGTGTTTTCGGCAAATTGTTCTTTGTGAGTGCCGTCTGCAAGGCAGAAACTACCGCTTTATTGGTGTTGATAGCCTCTTTGCCGCCTCGAAGAACGCACACATTTGAGCTTTTAAAGCAAAGCGCCGCCGCATCCGAAGTAACATTCGGTCTGCTCTCGTAAATAATTGCAATTACACCAATCGGAACGCGGACTTTCTTGATTTTAAGTCCGCCGTCAGTTTCGTGCTCTGATAAAACTTCGCCGCAAGGGTCGGAAAGCTTTGAAACAGCAATAATTCCGTCAGCCATACCTTTAATTCGTTCTTCGTTAAGTGTTAAGCGGTCAATCATAACAGGCGCAATTTTATCGCTTGCATATTCGATATCCTTTTTGTTCTCGTCTATAATAGTCTGAGAGTTATTAATAAGGCTTTGCGCCATATCTTCAAGTACCTTGTTTTTATCTTCGGTGCTTAAATTATTGAAAACTTCACAAGACTCTTTAGCCTTTTTAAGAAGTTCATTAGTTGTCATTAGTTTTTCTCCTTTGCCTTAAATAAACTGCCTATTGGCTTGCCGTCAGCTAAATCGTATAACAATTCAGGGTGCTGACCGTTGGCAATAATCATATCGCAACCTGCACGGGTAGCAATTTGCGCCGCGTGCAGTTTTGTTGACATACCGCCTGTGCCAAGGCTTGAACCTTTACCGCCGCCAAGTGCGATTATTTCAGGTGTAATTTCCTCAATTACTTCAATTAACTTGCCATTCGGGTCTTTGTGTGGGTCAGCGGTGTACAGTCCGTCAATATCCGAAAGAAGAATAAGTAAATCAGCATTAATGCTTTCAGCAACAATTGCCGCAAGAGTATCATTATCGCCGATTACGATTTCCTCAGTAGCGATTGTATCGTTTTCATTAATAATCGGGATTACACCAAGCTCAAGCAGGCGGTTAATAGTGTTTTTAAAGTTTGTAAATCTCTCTTCGTTATGAACATCAGAACCTGTAAGCAGAATCTGCGCAACAGTATGAGCATAAGCAGAGAATAATTTATCGTATGTATACATAAGCTCACA
>JBGVHY010000250.1:0-18653 GCA_045122755.1 Acutalibacteraceae bacterium
TCAAAAGCTTTAAGTGCGCCTGCCGAGTGAACGTGACCGTAAAATACATTCTTTATATTATATTTCTTAATAATGTCCATTATTTCATCACAGACCGCTTCCTTATTAAGCGGCGGATAATGAAGAAACAAAACAAGCTCTTTTCCGGACTCGATTCCTTGTTTTATGGAAGTTTCGATTCTGCCCGCTTCACGAAGGACTATCTTTTTATCAGCGGTATCATCGAAAAACCAGCCGCGACTTCCCACAATTGCAATATCATCGGTTATATAGCAGTTGTTATATAAAAAAGATATACTGTCAAAGCAGTTTTCTTCCATAACCCTATTCATTTTTGTAAGTGACTCCCACCACAAATCGTGGTTGCCCTTGCCGATAATCTTCTTACCAGGCAGGTTATGAATAAATCTGAAATCCTCAATTGTATCTTTAAGCTTAAGCGCCCATGAGATATCACCCGGGATTACTATTGTATCATTTTCGGTTACTTTTGCTTCAATATTATTTTTCAGCCGCTCGGTGTAATTTGCCCAGCCTTTGAAAATATCCATAGGTTTATCAACCGAAAACGACAAATGAAAATCAGAAATTGCATAAACAGACAAATTATCACCTCTCTTTATAAAAAATCGGGTAACTCAAACGTTACCCGATTACTGTTTAGCCTAAGAAATTCTTGATAAAATCTGACATCTCGGACTTATCAACACAGGTTTTATGTAATATTTCCTTATCACGAAGACCTGCAAGCGGAGTCGGGATTTTAGTATTTGTGACCTCAGAAAGCTTTTCAACCATATCGAACTCGGTTGAAGGCATCTCACCCTCATAAACTGCCGGCAAAACAGATGCCGCAAATTTATAAGGCGAAGCAGTTGAAGCGATAACTGTAGGAGTAGTATCCCCTGTTTTCTCTACATACTGGTCGTAGACATTAACTGCAACTGCGGTATGAGTATCACAAAGATAGTTGTGCTCTTTGAAAATTTTAGCGATAGTAGCCTTTGTTCCCTCATCATCACAGCAACCGCCGAAAAATTCAGCATCGAGTTTTGCTTTTACTTCATCGCTGATTTTGTAAACTCCGTCTTTTGAGAGCGAAGTCATAAGTTCGGTTACTTTAGCCTCGTCCTCATCATAAAGATGGAATAGAAGACGCTCAAGGTTTGATGAAATAAGAATATCCATTGAAGGTGAAGTTGTGGTATAGAATGCTCTGTTTCTGTCATAAACGCCTGTTTCAATAAAATCGGTAAGGATATTATTCTTATTTGATGCACAGATAAATTTAGCAATCGGAATACCCATCTGTTTAGCATAGTAAGCAGCGAGAATATTACCGAAGTTACCTGTAGGAACAACTACATTAAACTTATCGCCTTTATTAATTCTACCACTCTTTACAAGATCAATATAAGAAGAAACATAGTAAACTATCTGCGGTACTAAACGACCGAAGTTGATAGAGTTAGCTGATGAAAATTCCATATTCTTATCAGCAAGATATTTCTTCATTTCATCGTCGCCGAAAATCATTTTTACGCCTGTCTGAGCATCGTCAAAGTTACCTTTGATAGCGCAAACCGAAACGTTGTTACCTGCCTGAGTGGTCATCTGCAACTTCTGCATAGGGCTTACACCGTCCTCAGGATAGAAAACGATGATTTTAGTATTCTCAACATCAGCAAAACCGTCAAGAGCGGCCTTACCGGTATCACCTGAAGTAGCAACGAGGATTACCATTGTTTTGCCTGCTGCAACCTTTTTTGCAGAGGTTGTAAGCAAATAAGGCAGAAGCTGCAAAGCCATATCCTTAAATGCACAAGTAGGGCCATGCCAGAGCTCGAGAATATTCTCGCCTTTTTTAACCTCAACAACAGGAGCAGGGATATTATCATCAAAAGTATTGTCATAAGCACCGCTTACGCAATATTTAATTTCTTCATCAGTAAAGTCAGTAAGATAAAGCTTTAAAACTTCAAAAGCTCTCTCTTTATAGTTCATATCAGCCATTTTATCAAGAACTTCTTCTGAGAGTTTCGGGAATGATTTCGGAACGAAAAGACCGCCCTCAACTGAAAGTCCCTGGCAGATAGCCTGAGCTGATTCAATGTTCTGTTTGTTTCTTGTACTTGTAAACTGCATCATATTCACCTTAAAATTCAAATTTATACAACTTATATTTTATACTATTTAAGCCTATTTGTCAAAGCATTTTGAAAATAAATGCAGAATTTCTGTAAAATATCTTATCTGCAAGGGTTTTTCCAAGCTCTTTTTGTAAAAAATCATAAAATTCAGGGATATTTTCGACTCTTCCGATTGATTTATGAATATCGCAACCGTCAAAATCACTTCCCAAAGCTATGGCATCTTCACCGCCGAGAAGAAGAAATCTTTCAATATGACGAAGCAAATCATAATAATCCTTTTCCTCTTCGCAAAGGAAAGCATTATAAAAATTAATTCCGACAACACCGCCGATATCCGCAATTATCTCAAACTGCTCATCTGTAAGATTACGTTTATGAGGAAAAATAGAATAGCTATCTGAATGAGTTGCGATAAACGGCTTTGTTGCAACCGAGCAAAGCTCAGAAAAGCTTTTAAAATTAAGATGTGAAACATCAATAACTATATCCTCAGCCTCAAGAGTTTTAACAACCTCTTTGCCGAAATCCGAAAGTCCACCATCAGAGCCGGCACCACCGGCAATACCATTATCAGCATTCCAAGTAAGCGATGCAATTTTAACACCGCATTCCTTGAATTTATGTATATTCTCTATATCACCGTTAAGACAGGAAAGATTTTCGATTGAGAAAATCGGTGTGACCTTTCCGAAATCGGTATTTTTATAAATATCATAAAGCTGATAAAAACGTTTTGTTGCTTCTTCTCCCTGATATTTATCATCGATAAAAGCGGCAAATGTCTGCACCGCAGTATCGAACTTAGAAAGTCTTTTTATATCAATATCAAAATTATTCTCTGCTAACACGCCGTTTTCATCGGCGCATCGGCACAATGTATCGCAATGTAAATCAAAATATTTCATTATATTATATACCCTTCTCCAAAAAACGCATTTTCAATGTGTCTTACTTTTACTTTTTTAAACGGATTTTTCGGCATAAAAACCTCAATAACATCAAATCTCGGCTGCTTTTCAGTACCGCTTGCCGACAGATATAATGACGCAGTAGTAATAATCCTACGTTGTTTTTGCTTTGTTACCGCCTCACGCGGTTCGCCGAGCGCATTCTCACTTCGCGTTTTAACCTCTGCAAAAACAATATATTCATCTTTTTCAGCGATTATATCTACCTCTCCAAATCGTGAGCGATAATTAAGTGCAACAATATCGTAGCCTTTTTTATGTAAAAACTTTGTTGCAATTACTTCGCCGTTCGCCCCGTGAATATTAGCAATATTCATCTTATTTTCCCTTAGCTAAAATCTTGCCGATAAAGGTTTTTCTATGTATCTCGCAAGGACCGTATTCAAGCAGTTTTTCTTGGTGAAGCTTTGTGCCATAGCCCTTATGTCGCTCAAATTCATACTGAGGATATTTTTCACAAAGTGCAAGCATTAATCTGTCCCTAGTGACTTTAGCAAGAATTGAAGCCGCGGCAATTGTCATAGATTTAGCATCACCTTTTACAACCGAATCAGCCGCAATTTCAAGCTGTTCAGGCACTTTGTTGCCGTCGATAATAACAAAATCAGGTTTAGTTTTGAGTCCGTTTACTGCATTAGTCATTGCAAGCATTGTTGCATTTAAAATATTGATTTCGTCAATAACATTGTTATCAACAAGTTGAATATCATAAGAAATAGCCTTTTCAATAATCACATCATAAAGCGCTTCACGCTTTTTCTCAGATAGTTTTTTGGAATCATTAAGTCCTTCAATTTCGCAGTCATCGGGCAAAATTACCGCTGCCGCACAAACAGGACCTGCAAGAGGTCCGCGACCTGCTTCGTCAACACCTGCAATTAACTTATATCCTTTTGACTGAAACTCTTTTTCAATACTGTAATCAGGCATATTTTCTCACCTTTCAAAAAACCGCTCAGGGCTGAGCGGTTAATATGTTTTATTGCGGACGTTCAAGTGTCATTCGTCCAATTTTTGTATTTCTGAACTCTTCTAAGAAGGTATTTGCCATTCGCTCGGTATCAACATCGCCGCCCGATGCTTTCATACCGCGTTTTCTTCCCATTTCGCATAGGATATCGTAATCATCTGTATTTTCTAGGTCGATATCAAGCTTGTATCTTGCAATAAGCATTTCGGGATAAAGCACTTTTACCTCTTTTATCAAATCCATAGCAAGTAGTTCAACATCAAGGATAGTATCCTTAACCGAGCCACAGAAAGCGAGATGCTCGCCGACTAATTGGTCATCAAATTTCGGCCATAATACTCCCGGGGTATCCATCATTTCAACACCCTTGCCTATCATAAACCACTGATTGCCGCGAGTTACACCCGGTCGGTTTTCAACCTTTGCGCGGTTTGTTCCCGCAATTCGGTTAATAAATGATGATTTACCTACATTAGGAATACCGACAATCATAACCTTTAAGGTTTTGCCTGACATTCCTTTTTCTTCAAGCTTCTTTATTCTGTCTGCCAAAACTTTTTTTACAGTAGGAAGAAATTTATTAAAACCTGTTCCTGTTTTACAGTCAATCGGCAAAACGACTGTATTATCGTCATTAAGCTTTTCAACCCACTCGGCTGTAACTTTCTCATCAGCCATATCGCATTTATTAAGAAGAATGATTCGCGGTTTTGATTTAACCCATTCGGACAGCTCAGGATTGCGCGAAGAATAAGGAATTCTAGCATCAATTATTTCAGCTACCAAATCAATAAGCGGTAATTTTTCACCTATTAATCTACGGGTTTTAGCCATATGCCCCGGAAACCACTGAATAGTTTGTCTTTGTTCGTTATTACTGCTTTGTTGCATAAAAACTCTCTGCTTTTCTTAAAATTAATTGAATGACTCTATATCATCAAACGGATAAATTCTGTACATAACCTTGCCTAAAACGTATCTTGTATCAACCATCCAGATATCGTTAGTACGGCTGTCATGTGAGTTGTGACGGTTATCCCCCATTACAAAAATGCAACCCTCGGGGACTGTTTCTTTATTAACCATATGCTCCTGAGGAGTACCTAAATTATCCTCGTAATCCTTGATATAAGGCTCGTCAAGCTCTTCATCGTTAAGAAGCACCTTACCGTCCTCAGTAATCTGAATAGAATCCCCGGCTACGGCAATAACTCTTTTTACAATCGGCTGACGTGTTTTTAAAACTTCACTGTCATCGGAATTTTCAGGATTTCTTGAAATAATAACTATATCACCGCGCTCCGGGGTATAGCAAAAATCCGTTACAAGAAGCTGGTCATCATTATGAAGAGTTTCTTTCATTGAATCGCCGTCTACCCTTACTTTTCCCACAAAAAAGGTAAAGATAATAACTACTGCGATAAATGAAATTACAAAAGAATCAACCCATTCAAAAACGCTTTTCAAAAAGCCGCCTTTTTCTTTTTTCTCAGTATTATTTAATTCCTCGATTTCCTCTCTTTCGAGGCCTACAATGTTCTTATTATTATCAAATTCTTTGTTTTCCAATTCAATCCACCATTCAAATATATAAAATGTTTGCACATAAAGCTTTCTAGTAATGAATTATAGCATACAATTATAAAAAATAAAAGAGCAAATTGTTAAAAATTTATAAAAAAATAAGGACGAATTTTCATTCGTCCTTAAAAACTTTAAATTATTTAAGTTTCTGTTTAAGTTTAGCAGCTTTACCAACTCTGTCACGTAAGTAGTAGAGTTTACTTCTTCTAGCTACACCTTCCATAACAACTTCGATCTTTGCAACATTTGGTGAGTGGATTGGGAATACTCTCTCAATACCGCAACCGTAAGCTACACGACGAACTGTGATTGTTTCTGCGATACCGCTGTTGTTTTTAGCGATAACGATGCCTTCGTAAACCTGAATTCTTTCTTTTTCACCCTCGCGGATTTTAACGTGTACTTTAACAGTAGCACCTACAGGAATTTTAGGCATATCAGTTTTAATCTGATCAGCAACTAAATTTTTGATTACGTCCATTTTTCTTTCCTCCTATAAAAATTTCAGACATTCATACTACACGTTAAGTGTACAGAGGACCATCCGTTCAGTTGTTTGGTTTTTCAACCTCGCACTGACTCCACCCCGAATAGGCTCGGTGAAATCATAAGCTTGGATATTATACCACTGTTTGAGTGGTTTGTCAAGCATTTTTTATTTGATATTGAAAAATCTTTTTTTATCTGTTATACTATACACCGAAATCAAGAAAAACGCAAGGAAATCTTATATGAAAATAGGTAATTTAGAGATAAAAGGCAATGCGTGTTTAGCGCCGATGGCAGGTGTTGCGGACAGAGCGATGCGTGAGCTTTGCCGAGGTTACGGCGCGTCTTTTACCGTAGGTGAACTTACAAGCGTCAAGGCACTCTCGCTTGGTTGCAACAAGACAAAGGAATTTTTAGAGGTTTACGAAAACGAACGACCGATGGGCGTTCAGCTTTTCGGCTACGACCCTGAATGTTTTAAAATTGCAACCGAAAAAGCGATGAACTACTCACCTGACTTTGTTGATATTAATATGGGTTGCCCTGCACCGAAGGTTGCTAACAACGGCGGTGGAAGTGCGCTTATGAAAGACCCTAAATTAGCCGCTGAAATCGTAAAAGCGGTTAAGTCCGTTTCGCAAGTGCCTGTTACAATAAAAATCAGAGCAGGCTGGGATAATGAACATATCAATGCAGTAGAAATAGCAAAACGTTGTGAAGAAGCAGGTGCTCAGGCTGTTACCGTTCACGGAAGAACAAGACCGCAGATGTATGCACCGCCTGTTAATCTTGATATTATCAAGGAGGTAAAGCAAGCGGTTTCAATTCCCGTTATCGGCAACGGCGATATTCGCGATGCGAATGACGCGGCTCAGATGTACGAATACACAAATTGCGATTTGGTGATGGTAGGCAGAGCCGCTTGCGGTGCGCCTTGGATTTTTCAGCAGATTGACGCTTATCTTAATGAAACGCGTTATATCCCCGACCCGCCTGTTTCAGAGCGTATGCTTACACTTTTAAAACAGGTTAAAATGATGATTGAATACAAAGACGAGCGAACAGCAATGCGTCAAGCGCGCAAGCACGCCGCATATTATATGCGCGATATAAAAGGTGCTTCCAGCTACCGCAGAGATTGCGGAACGCTGAATACCTACTCGGATTTGGAAAAGCTTTGTTTCAAAGTTTTTCAAGAACATAAAGACGATGATTTAATTTCCGACTAGAAAATGGCTTCATTCCGAAGCCGTTTTTTGTTTTTGTGTAATTTTTGTGATTAAAAATTAATATTATTTAAACATATTATCTTATCAAAACAATGAATACTATCTAAAATATTTTAATGACAAATTCTGATTATTTACTTGTTGAAATTTGTCGGAATTAGAGTTATAATATAAGTTGGTTTTAAAATACGGAGGTCAAAAATGGCTAATATAAAATTAAATGTTAATTATTCTGAGATTTTGCTCGGAATAGATATAGGCTCGACTACTGCAAAAGTAGTTGTGGTAGATAACGGTGAGTTAGTTTACAAAAAATACGAAAGACACTATTCTTTTGTGCGTAACAAGACCTTATCAATGATAAATGAAGTTAAGGATTTGCTTCAGGGTAAAAAAATTAAAATAGCGATTTCGGGTTCGGCAGGACTCGGTATGGCTGATGCGGCTTCTCTACCCTTTGTTCAAGAAGTTTTTGCCACCGCTGAAACTGTAAGGATGTTAGAGCCTGACACATCAGTTGTAATTGAGCTCGGCGGTGAAGATGCTAAGGTAATCTTCTTTAAAGGCGGACTTGATGAGCGAATGAACGGTACTTGTGCAGGCGGTACAGGTGCTTTTATCGACCAAATAGCGACTCTTCTCAATGTTTCTAACGAAGAGCTTGATGAATTATCATTACAGCACAAACGTCTATACCCTATCGCATCACGCTGCGGTGTATTTGCTAAAACCGATATTCAGCCGCTTCTTAACCAAGGCGCACAGAAATCCGATATTGCCGCTAGTATTTATCAGGCAGTTGTTAACCAAACTATCGCAGGACTTGCTCAAGGGCGCAAAATTGACGGCAAGGTAATGTTTTTAGGCGGTCCTTTGCACTACTGCAAAGGCTTGCGCGACAGATTTAAAGACACTTTAAATCTAGATGACGAACACGCTTTATTCCCTGAGTACGGCAGATTTTCTGTTTCACTCGGTGCGGCTATTTACGCAGGCAAGCAGAATAAAGAATATACATTCGATAAGATTTACTCATCGCTCGAAAATGCGGCTAACCAGAAGAGCGAGACACCTCATTCCGAACCGCTTTTCAACACTGAGCTTGATTATAAAGAGTTTATCGAACGTCATTCAAAAGCTACTGTTAAAACCGCTGACGCGGCAAAATACGAAGGCAATGCATACCTTGGTATCGACTGCGGAAGTACAACTACAAAGCTTTTCTTAATGAGCGAGAATAATGAAATGCTTTATTCTTATTACGACTCTAATAAGGGCAACCCTGTTGAGATTGTAAGAGAGCAGTTAAAGAAGATTTTCAAACTCTGCGGTGATAAAATCAAAATCAAGAGCAGTGCGGTTACAGGCTACGGCGAAGAGCTTATCAAAAAAGCTTTTGGTGTAGACTTTGGAATTGTTGAAACGATGGCGCATTTTACTGCGGCTAAATACTTCAATCCTAAGGTTGATTTCATTCTTGATATCGGCGGACAGGATATAAAATGTTTCAAAGTACATAACAATTCGATTGACTCAATTATGCTTAATGAAGCTTGCTCATCAGGCTGTGGTTCGTTTATTGAAACCTTTGCAAAAGCTATGGGTTACTCGGCTGAGGAATTCTCCAAACTCGGTCTTTTCTCACGTGCGCCTGTTGACCTTGGTACACGTTGTACTGTGTTTATGAATTCATCAGTTAAGCAAGCTCAAAAAGACGGAGCTAAGGTTGAGGATATCTCGGCCGGTCTTTCAAATTCGGTTGTTAAAAACGCGATTTACAAAGTTATCCGTGTAACAAGTGCTGAAGAGCTCGGCGAAAATATCGTTGTTCAGGGCGGTACTTTCCTTAACAATGCGGTGCTTCGTTGCTTTGAAAAAGAAATCGGTCATAACTGCGTTCGTCCTGATATTGCGGGACTTATGGGCGCTTATGGTGCGGCGCTTTATGCAAAATCGGTTGCGCCCCACAACACTACCCTCATCACACCAGAGGCACTCAAGGAATTTACTCATAAATCAAAATCAGCAGTCTGCAAGGGTTGTACAAACAACTGCAAACTGACAATAAATATTTTTAATAACGGGGAGAGATTTATCTCAGGCAATCAGTGTAAAAAAGGCGAAAGTGCCGGCGAAAACCCTGATATTGAAACTATTCCGAATATGTTTAGTTTCAAAAGAGATAAATTAAGAGATATTTTCAGTACTAAAGGCGCTCGACCTGAAACTATCGGTTTACCGCTTGCGCTCGGTATGTACGAATTAGCGCCGCTCTGGCATAGCATTTTAAGCAGTCTTGGCTTTTCGGTTAAGTTTTCAGGATTTTCAGACAGAGAGCTTTATCAGAAAGGTCAGTTCTCAATTCCTTCGGATACTGCCTGCTACCCTGCTAAAATTGCACATGGACATATCGAAACTTTACTTGAAGAGAATGTTGATGCTATATTCTTCCCTTGTCTTACATATAACGTAGATGAGGGCAAAAGCTCAAATCATTACAACTGTCCTGTTGTAGCATATTATCCTGAGCTTTTGAGCGGCAATATGGACAGCCTTAAAGGTACAAAGTTTATTTATCCGTTCCTTAATATCAACAATCAAAAAGAGCTTTCAAAAGAATTAACTCATTTCTTATCAAAATATTTTGATAATATCAATTTAAAAGACGTAAAACGCGCGGTTAAATACGGCTTTGAAAGTTACGAAAAATATATGGCAGATGTAAAATCCGAGGGTAAAAACGCGATTGAATACGCAATAAAAAATAACAAACGTCTTATGATTCTTGCGGGCAGACCTTACCATATTGACCCTGAAATCAGCCACGGCATCGACAAGCTCGCAACAGCGCTTGATTTTGTAGTTGTAACCGAAGATGCGGTTTGCGATATGGCGCAAGTTCCCGATGTTAATGTACTTAACCAGTGGACTTATCATTCAAGGCTTTATGCTGCTGCACAGTATGCCGCAGAGCACGAAAATACGGAGTTTGTTCAGCTTGTATCCTTCGGTTGCGGTATTGATGCGATTACTACCGACGAGGTACGCTCTATACTTGAAAGTCATAACAAGCTTTACACACAGATTAAGATCGACGAAATCACAAATTTAGGCGCAGTTAAAATCAGACTCCGCAGTCTTATCGGCGCGCTGGAAGAAAGGGGTTAAGGCAAATGAGTGAAGAAGTTGTTCTTTTTACTAAAGATATGAAAAAGGATTATACAATCCTTATTCCTACAATGCTCCCTATGCATTTGAAATTTTGTGAAACAATTTATAATTATTACGGATATAAAACTGAGCTTTTAACCACAAGCGGTAAAAAAATTGCTGATACAGGTATTAAATACGTTCATAATGATACTTGCTACCCTGCAATTTTGGTTATCGGTCAGTTTATTGACGCACTCCAGAGCGGTAAATACGATACTGACAAGGTAGCACTCCTTCTTACTCAGACAGGCGGCGGTTGTAGAGCGTCAAATTACATATCATTGCTTAGAAAAGCGCTTAAAAAAGCAGGATTTAGTCATATTCCTGTAATTTCATTCAATCTTGCAGGTCTTGAAAAACATCCCGGCTTTAAAACCTCTCTTCCTATTCTTTGGCGTTTGGCTTACGGCATTATTTATGCTGATTTGCTGATGCTACTCAAAAACCAAACTAAGCCTTATGAGATAATCGCAGGAGAATCCGAGAAAAAAGCTGACCTTTGGACAGAGCGCTTATCACGCGAAATGACAAGCAGTAAATTTATCAGCTATAAAAAGGTTAAAGAGAATTACGTTGAAATCATCAAGGATTTTGACTCTATCAAACGCACAAAGGATAAAAAAATCAAGGTCGGTGTTGTAGGTGAGATTTTTGTTAAATACTCGCCTCTCGGCAACAACAATCTTGAAGATTTTCTTATTTCCGAAGGCGCTGAGGTAGTAGTTCCCGGACTTATTGATTTTTGCCTTTACTGCGTTTGCAATGGCATTATTGATACAGAATTTTACGGAATTAACAAGCTCGGCAAGATTGCAAATAAAATTGCTTATAAATTTGTTACTAAAAAGCAAAAGGATATCCGCGATGCGATTACACAGAACAGCAATTTTACACCGCCCGGTGATTTTGACCACACCAGAACACTCACAAAAGGTATTATGAGTGTAGGCGTAAAAATGGGTGAAGGCTGGCTGCTCACCGCTGAAATGCTTGAGCTTTCCGAAATGGGTGTTAATAATATCGTTTGCACTCAGCCGTTTGGTTGCCTGCCGAATCATATCGCAGGAAAAGGTATGATGAAGCCAATTAAAGAAAAAAATCCTGATGTTAACATTGTTGCTATCGACTATGACCCCGGCGCATCGAAAATTAATCAGGAAAACCGAATTAAATTGATGCTTTCCAACGCACGTTTCAATGAGGAAACAAGCGAAAGCGAACAACGTGAAAAGGTGGCAAAATAAAATGAAAATTACTTATATAGGTCAGGCTGGGTTGTTAATAGAAAAAAACGGCGAAAAGATTTTAGTTGACCCTTATCTTTCAAACAGCGTTGTAAAGGTAAATCCGCGAAACTACCGCCGTCAGCCGATTGATGAATCACTGCTTCAAATCACACCTGACGCGATAATTCTCACTCACGACCACATTGACCACACCGACGAGGAAACTTTAGTTCATTATCTAGGTCACGAGACTGAAAAGCCGATACTTGTTCTCGGCTCAAGAAGCGCTTATAAAAAGGTGTTGCCTTTTAAAAATTATCATAATTATGTTGAGTTTCCGCCACACACTGTTTGGTCGGAATTTGGGTTGAAATTCCGCTCGGTTAAGGCTGAGCATTCGGATTTTGAGGCTATCGGTGTGATAATTGAGGACGGAGATAAAAAATACTATATAACAGGCGATACGCTTTATAATGACGAGATTTTTAAATGTATCCCTGATGATATATATGCGTTGTTTCTACCTGTAAACGGTGTTGGCAACAATATGAATATGACTGACGCGGCTGAATTTGCGCGCAAAGTCAACCCAAAATACGTTGTTCCTTTTCATATTGGTATGTTTGATAATTTATCAGCTGAGGATTTCCGAGCTGACAACAAGGTTATACCGAAAATTTACGAAGAGATTATATTTGAATAGAAAAATGCCCGAAGGAAACTTCGGGCATTTTTAATTTCTTTGACTTCGCTCAGGATGATTCATTTTTTATATTAAGCAAGGTAAGTACAACAAGGTATAAAAGACAGACTATTATTGTCGGGTTTAAACCGAGATAAAATACCGCGTAAACTGATATCAAAAGTGATACAATCAGAAAACTTACAGAAATCGCGTTGCAGATTGATTTTACTTTTTCAGGGCGGTATTTTTTCAAAAGGCTTAGCTTTATCAAATCCATACCGTCCAGTCCATTTACAGGAACGAGGTTAAAAAGCATCAATCCGAAATTCCCCGCGGCAAAAGCAAGCAGCATTTCGTTGCGAATTTGATAATAAGCAAAGCCTGAAATCAAGAAAACAATTAAATTAAAAAGGCAGCCGCCGAGCGCCACTAAAAAGTCACAGTTATAATCGGAAAAACCGCGGCTTTTTATAATTATTCCGCCGAGTTGAAAAACCACTTTTTCAGGATATTTTCGGGTTAAATACATAAAAACAAGATGCCCTGTTTCGTGGATTGCGACACTTAGCAATCCGAAAAGCATTATACCCGTTCGGTCAACCAGCAGTATTACACAGAGCATCACCGCAAAAAGCGGTGATATGCAAACGCGGCAGTTTCCTATTTTGAAATCCATATCAAACAAAGTCGGCAAACCACTGTGGATTTAAGCGTGTGCCGTTTACACGCACCTCAAAATGCAGATGTGGCCCTGTTGAATTACCTGTACTCCCAACCTTTGCGATTACCTCGCCTTTTTTGACCTCATCGCCTTCTTTGGCTACGATTTTGCTACAATGGCCGTAAAGCGTAGAAGTATTATCGGAATGAGAAACGACTATATATTTTCCGTAACTTGTCTCCCCTTTTGTATCTACCTCGCTCACAATTCCATCGAGCGCCGCGAGAATATCCTCGCCTTCATCTGCTCCTATATCCAGACCCGAATGAAATAGGTATTGCCCCGAAATCGGGTGAACGCGGTAAGAATATTCCGAGGTAATCTCGCCGTTTACAGGGATACACATTGAATTAATTCCGCTGCTCTCAATCTCTTTAGTTTCCTCATCGGAAATCTTGGATTTTTCTTTGAGATATTTAACCTCTTCCTCTGTTCCTCCTGCGCCGTAGACAGTTGACTGTGCAGTCAGGATTTCCTGAGTCTGCTCCGCTGAAAGCACCTGCTTTACATTGATAGGTTTATTGAAATTTTCATCGAAAACGGCTTTAGAGTAATCGTAATAGTAGCCGCCCAACACTTTCAGCACCAACACAAAAATAACTGCTATCGCGCAGACAACCGTTTGCGCGATAAGAAAGTTAAATGAGCGGTCTTTAGGCTTTTGTTGTATAGTTTCCTCGTTCTCTATCGCTCTTTTTTCTTCAATTTCTTGCATAAAAAAACCTCCGCGCTTTTTATACAATATATGCACGAAGGTTTTTAAATTATGTTATTTTACTTTAACGGTTCTTATAGCAGTCCAATTAGAATAAAGTGCCTTTTTGCCTTTTACTTTACGCACAGCCTGAACCTGAACTCTATATTTTTTGCCGGATTTTAGATTCTTTATTTTCTTTGTTGCACTCTTAGTAGTGTTAAAAGTAATATATTTCCATTTACCTTTAGCAGTTTTATATCTTACTCTGATACCTGTAGCATATTTTACTTTTTTGTATTTAATCTTAATAGATTTTTTTGCAGCAGTAAGTTTCGAACTTGTTTTAGTAAATTTAAGTTTAGCAATATTTTTACTTTTAATAACCTCACCGCAACCAAGGCATTTATAAACTTTTTTACCTTTTGCAAAATGGGTCGATTCTTTAGTAGTTTTCCAAACAAATTTATGTGCACACTCTACTATTTTATGTTCACTCTCTACTCTGGCGCCGCTATTTATAGGTGCTTTGTAATCAGGTGTGTCGGTATTTACAATAATTTTCGTTGTAGGGGTAAATGCATTCTCGCCAACTTTTTTAACATTATCCGGCATTATAATACTTTTTAAGCTATTGCAAACATTAAAAGCATCTTTTCCAATAATTTCAAGTGAATCTGGTAAAGAAACACTGCTCAAATTAAAACATCCACAAAAAGCACTTTCTTCAATTTCAGTTACACCTTCCGGAATTATAATACTTTCAATATTCACACAATAAAATGTATCTTTTTTTATTTTCGTTATACCTTTACCAATTTTAACATCTTTAAGATTTGAACAATATTCAAACGCTGATTCACCAAGATATTTTACACTATCAGGTATTGTTACACTTTCAAGCGAGGTACAATATTCAAACGCTTCGTTTCCTATATATTCAACCGAATCAGGAATTTCTACCGAGGAAATCGCAGAATCTTCAAACGCATTATCGGCGATTGCTTTCACTCCGTCTTTAATCTCAAATTCACCGCTTGTAGATTCGTCAACTTTAATTAAATAATTATCAATATACAAAGCGCCGTTTTCCCAATTAGCGCTATTATCATAAACACCGCAATCTTCAAAAGCACAATAATTTATATATTTTACGCTGTCAGGGATAGAAATATCAGTTATTTCATCGCAATACTCAAATGCTCTTATAGCGATAAGTTCTGTTCCTTCTTTGACTGTAAATTTACCTTCACAGTCGCTATCTACACTAATTAAATATTTGCCAATATAAAAGACACCATTTTCCCAATTGTCTTTATTATTATAAAATGCGCAATAATCAAATGCATAAGATTCAATTATCTCAACATTATTACCGAGTGATATTTTCTTAAGAGAAGCACAATCTTCAAAAGCGCAGTAACCTATTTTCAAAACATTATCTCCAATGATAACCTCTTCAATATACGAATTTTCGTTAAAAGACACTTCACCTATTTCTTTTACACTACTTGGAATTGTATAAGATTTATTTTGTTTTCCTGCAGGATAGCAAATGAGTTCTGTTTTATCTTTGTTAAATAAAATCCCATCTACACTGCTAAAATTCTCGTTATTTTCATCTACAGTAACAGCTGTAAGCTTAGAACAACCCACAAAGGCATCTGAACTTAAATAAGATAATTTTTTTGGTATATTTATACTTTCAAGCGAAGTACAATCTTCAAATGCCCATTGACCTATATCAGAAAGACTTTCGTTTAAAACAACTTCTTTAAGCGAAGAACAACCATAGAATGTTTTTGCCATAATTTTAGTAATATTATCAGATAATGTAACACTCTCGAGATTTGTACATTCATAAAAAGCTTCTTCAACAATTTGATTAACATTATCTTTTATTACAACCTTTTTCGGAAGGTTTGCATTATCGGCTTTATACAAAGTGTTGTAAATATATAAAATACCGTCTTCCCAATTAGAAGCATTGTTATAATAAGCGGTATTGTCAATAGCACTGCCGGCAACATAATTAACATTTTTACCGCCTGTAAAACTACTTAAAGCAGTACAACCGTTAAATGCATTATCATAAATTTCAATAAGAGAATCAGGAGCTACAACACTTTCAAGATATTTATTTCCTTGAAATGCACTTGCATAAATATACTCAACTGTGTCAGGAATTGTAAAAGTTTTATCTTTTTTTGCAGGTGGATAAAAGTCAATATCTGTCATATTGTAACGATATACAACACCATCAAAAACTTGATAAAGACTATTCTCTTCACTTACAACAATTGTATCAAGAGAAGGATACTCATTGAATGCACCGCCGAAGCTTGAACTAAAGTTTTTACCAACAGTAACACTTTTCAAAGAAGTAGCACCGGAAAAAGCATTATAATCAACTGTTTCTACAGAATCTGCAAAAGTTACAGATTCAAGTGAAGTAAACCCAGCAAACGAACCTGTTGTTACACCTTCGATTCCTTCGGAAATAACAATTGATTTTGTGGCTAATTTTTGCTCATCAGACCAGTCGCCTGCATAAACATATCCCGTACCGCTTAAGGTCATTACATCACCGTCAAGTGACCAAGTAATGCCTTCTCCCGCAGTACCGGTTGTGTCTTCAGCTAAAGCAGGAAAACTTACAAATGTGAATGTGCTTAAAACCAAACATAAACACATAAATACAGAGATTAATTTTTTCATAATTCTGCCTCCTTTTAAAATTATTTTCCACAATTTTATTTTACTATATATTTATATTTTCTGTCAACAAAAAAAATCTCTGCAAATTTTAAAATTTGCAGAGATTTTTAAGTTTAAATTAACGTAACTTTTAAAAATACTTTTTTACCTTTTTTAACAATGATATGTCCTTTGTCAAAATCTTCAAATGAAACTGCGTCAGCAATATCGGTTTTCTTAACATCATCAACCGAAACACCGCCCTGCTGAACGAGTCTGCGAGCCTCACCTTTAGACGGTGTAAGCTTTGTATTGCAAAGTACATCAATAACGGTCATTTTACCATCTGTAAACAAATCTTTTGACAATTCAAAAGTAGGCATATTGCTATTATCAGCACCACCGCCGAAAAGCGCTTTTGCAGCGGTCTGCGCTTTTGTTGCCTCTTCCTCGCCGTGAACGAGCTTTGTAAGCTCAAAAGCAAGAATTTCCTTAGCAGTATTAAGCTGAGCACCTTCCCAACTGTCCATTTTGTCAATTTCCTCAAGCGGTAAGAAAGTTAACATTCTGATGCATTTTAAAACATCGGCGTCTTCAACGTTTCTCCAATACTGATAGAAGTCATACGGCGAAGTCTTTTCAGGGTCGAGCCAAACAGCACCCGATGAAGTTTTACCCATTTTTTTACCCTCAGAATTGAGAAGCAAGGTAATTGTCATAGCATAAGCATCTTTGCCGAGCTTCTTACGGATAAGTTCAGTACCACCTAGCATATTTGACCACTGGTCGTCGCCGCCGAATTCCATATTACAACCGTACTCTTTGTAAAGATGATAAAAGTCGTAAGACTGCATAATCATATAGTTAAATTCTAAGAATGAAAGACCTTTTTCCATTCTCTGTTTGTAACATTCTGCTCTGAGCATATTGTTTACAGAAAACTGAGCGCCGACCTCGCGAAGAACGTCTATATAATTAAGGTCTGCAAGCCAATCTGCATTGTTTACAAGCATAGCTTTATCATCGGAAAAGTCAATAAACCTTTCCATCTGCTTTTTAAAACAAGCGATATTATGGTCGATATCCTCTTTAGTAAGCATTTTTCGCATATCAGTTCTGCCTGACGGGTCACCAATCATTGCAGTACCGCCGCCAATTAAGGCAATCGGCTTGTTGCCTGCCATTTGAAGTCTTTTCATCAAGCACAAAGCCATAAAATGACCAACATGAAGGCTGTCGGCAGTCGGGTCGAAACCGATATAAAATGTTGCCTTTCCGTTGTTTACTAAATCTCTGATTTCTTCTTCGTCAGTTACCTGTGCGATAAGTCCACGGGCAACTAATTCTTCATAAATTCCCATTTATTCTTCTCCTTAAAATTAAAATACCCTCTGTCTGCATAAAACAGACAGAGGGCGACAAAATCACGGTACCACCTCTGTTTATCAGCGACTCACGACGCTGACCTCAGAGAGTATAAAAATACTCAATCGCTTTAACGGGCGAAACCCGAACTTTCCTACTGAAATTCAAAAAGCCGACTCAAAGAGGTAACTTCAGATAAAGTACTTGCTTTCTCGCACCGCCCGAAAGCTCTCTTAAAAGTAACATTTACCCTACTTCATCTTATCAAAGTCTTTAGAATATGAAGTTAGTGTAACACATTTTTATACTTGTGTCAAGAATTTAATTATTTAACATTTCTTCAGCGGTGTAGGATTACAATAGATGTGTTACAGAATAAGAAAAAATAGATGACGAATGGGAAATCCTGTGTTACAGTTAAGTTGATGAGACAAAACAGACAGGAGGATTAACCATTCGTCATGAAAACTGTAACACAAACAATGCTGTATCGTCAAGCCTTAATTAAATATTCTTTTAAACACGGAGTAACTAAAGCGGCAATAAGATACAAAACAAATAGACAATATATCTACCGATGGCAGAAAAGATACGATGGAACATTACAATCATTAGCAGATAAGTCGCACAGACCACATCATCATCCTAACGAGCATACA
>JBGVHY010000251.1:0-2961 GCA_045122755.1 Acutalibacteraceae bacterium
TCGGGTGGTGAGGAATATAATTATTAATTTTTACAAAAAGGAGTAAAATTATGAAGACAATGAAAAAAATCTTTGCACTTGTTATCTGCTTGTTAATCGTTTCTGCAAGCTGTATTTGCGCAAGTGCAGCAACAGCAATCAAAACAGACGAAAAAGGTTCTATCACAATTTACACTTATGAAAGCAAGAAAGACAACAATGATAATGCTTTAGATCTTGGTGTTACAGGTGTTGCTACAGGTGAAGAGATGCAAATTCCAACAGGCTATATAGCACTCAAAGGAGTTGTATATCAGCTCTGTTCTGCTGATGGTAATGCTATTTCAGGCAAAACTGCAACAACTGATGATAACGGCGTTGCAACATTTGCAGATCTTGATCAGGGAACTTATGTTGTTAAAGCAACAACAATTCCAAAAAACGTTACAACATCTATTGCTGACATGAAAGTAACCATTCCTATGACAAACCCGGACGGTGAAGGTTTCATCTATGATGTAAAAGTTTACCCAAAAGTTGATTCTGTTTATGGTACAGTTACGATGACTAAATATGCTGAGGATGGAAATACTCCGCTTCCAGGCGCTGAATTTACTCTTTATGACTCAGAAAACAATGCTATCGGTACTTACACAACAGGTGATGATGGTAAAATTACAATTACATGTCTCGTAAAAGGTACTTACACACTTGTTGAGACAAAAGCTCCGGAAGGATACATTCTTGATTCAAAAGTACATACAATCGTTGTACCAACTGAAGATAAATGGGTTTCTACATCAGGTGAATACGTTTATGATTTCACAATGAAAAACGGCGGAGATCTTAATATCGAGAAAGATATCACAACTTCAAATGCTGCAGTAGGCGAAGACGTTGTTTGGTCAATCATATCTGACATTCCGTACGATATTGATACATACCAGTCTTATGTAATCACTGATACTCTTGATGATGCGCTTACTTATAAGAGTCTTACAATTGATGGCCTCACTGTTGATACTGATTATACAATTTCTGTAGCAGGTCAGAAAGTAACCGTTTCTCTTACTGATGAAGGTATGGATAATCTCGCAGGTGAGTCAAGCATTTCACTTACTCTTACAACTACATTAAACGCTGATGGCGACTTGCTCAACGGTGTTACAAATACTGCCACACTTGATTACAAAAACTCAACAGGTACTGAAGGCACAGCTACCGATACAACAACTTCTAAAGCAACAACATCTGGTTTCCAGGTAAAGAAAGTTGACGGCGACGGTGCGGCTCTTGCAGGTGCGACTATTGCACTCTTTGCAGATAAAGAATGCACAACTCCTGTCACTTTCTACACAGATAAAAATCTTACAAACACAGCCACTTCTGTTGTTACAGGTGACGACGGTGTTGTAGGTTTCTACGGTATTGCAAACGGAACATACTATGTACTCGAAACAAAAGCTCCTACAGGTTATGAACTCGACGGTAAAGTTTACACTGTTACAGTTGATAACGATACAGATACAGATGACGCAATAGAAGCTACAATTACTAACGTTAAATCAGATTCAATTATCAACCTTCCACAGACAGGTGGTATTGGTATTGAAATCGTTGTAATCTGCGGTGTTGTTATGATGATCATTGCTGCATTTATCATCAGAAAAAAACGCGTTAACGGCTAATTATTAGTTTTGATTAACTAATTTTAACATTTTTAGGGGCAGAGTTTTCTCTGCCCTTAAAGTGTTAATATGTGTATAAAATTCGTCCGGAGAGAACTATAGTAATGGATAAAATAGAACAAAAGTCTCAGAAGAAAAAGAAAAACAAAATACGTTTTAAAAGGGCCAAAACAATTTTTTTGGTTTTATTTTTCTTGTGTGGATTTTGTCTTGCTCTTTATCCTTTTGCAAGCGATATATATCTTGATTACAAACAAAAAAATGCTGTGAGTTCCTATTCAGATCAAGTTGGTGATTTAACAGAAAAAGAAAAAGAAGATATTATTAAAAATGCACAGGAATATGAAAACAGCGGAAAATACGGCGGTGAAGCATATTATAATGCATTGAATTTCGGCGAATCAATGTGTATACTTGAAATTGATTCAATTAACGTAAAATTACCTGTATATCATGGCACGTCTAAAACCGTTTTAGATTTTGCTTTGGGACATCTTGAGACCTCTTCGTTGCCAGTCGGCGGAAGCGGTACACATTGCGTTATAACAGGGCATACTGGGCTTACACGAGTAAGGATATTTGATAAACTTAATGATGTAAAAATAGGTGACCAATTTAAAATTCTTTTACTTGACAGAGTTCTTGTATACGAAGTTGACGAAATAAATGTAGTTTTACCTCAGGATACCGAAAAACTACAAAGAGTACCAGGAAAGGACTATGTAACGCTTGTAACTTGTACGCCATATGGTATCAATACCCATCGTCTACTCGTTCGAGGAACACGAGTCGGTGTTGAAGAGCTAGATGATACAGAAACTGACAACCCGTCTGCAACAAAGAGTAACAATACAGAAAACGCGCAGTCCAATTCAATCATTTTGCCTGATGCTCCTGCAAACAATAGTTTAATAATGGACACAAATTATATTGCAATTGCAGTGATACTTTTATTTGGATTAATTATAGTAATACTAATTCTATTACCAAGCAAAAAAAAGAACAAAAAAGACAAGAAGGAGTCCAAAAATGAAAAAGAGCAAATGTAAATTTTCATTCAGGTTGCTTTTTGGAATCACTCTATTTGTTGCAGGATTAATAACAACACTTTATCCATTTATCATGCGACAGATTACTGCGGTACAGATGGATGGTGAAATATCATCTTATGAGCAAAATGTTGACAATATTGAAAAGAAAAACAATTCAAAGAAAAGTAAACTTGATGAATTGTATGATAAATTTAGCGACTACAACTCTAATTTAATGGTGAATGGTCAAAGTATAAGTAGTT
>JBGVHY010000252.1:0-2262 GCA_045122755.1 Acutalibacteraceae bacterium
CAGTTAACACATCAACAAAGCTAAGCTCAGATATGTCTGATGCAAAAGTAATTAAGCTTGTTGATTTGAAATCAAAACCGACGGTTAAGATTACTGCCGCTAAGAAGAAAGCTAAAATTAAGCTTACTAAGAAGATTGCTAATGCTACACAGTATCAGGTTAAATATGCAACTAATAAGAAGCTTAAAAAAGCTAAAACAACCACTATGAAAGCTAAAAAGACTATCAAAAAGCTTTCATCAGGCAAAACTTATTATGTAAAAGTTCGCGCAGTTACTACTATTAACGGTAAGAAAGTTTACGGTAAATGGAGTAAGATTGCAAAAGTTAAAGTTAAATAAAGTCTTTATTAATAAGATGGAGTATTTTAAAAACCGACCTGTAAAACAGGTCGGTTTTTTGGTTGTAATAATTATACTACTTTTATCTTTTTAAGACACGTTCGGCTTCGTGCATTCGCACTTCGCCCAGGGTGACTAAGTTGAAAAATCTTTGGCAATCATTCAGATAATGTAAGCCCGATCACTTTCAATTAATATTAATCTTTAAATGATTGTGTATGCCTGTCGAGGCTCTCGACTGATTGTGTACGCCTGTCGAGGCTCTCGACTGATTCTTAAAGATTTTCGACAATTCTCTTTGTATCTTCAGCGATAACCATTTCTTCATCAGTAAGAAGAACATAAGCTTTAACTTTAGAGCCTTCAGCTGAGATTTCGCCTTCATTACCGAAACAAGCGTTGTTGTTTTTCTCTTTATCGAGGTCGAGTCCTGCGAATTTCAAGCCTTCGCAAACGTATTCACGAATATCAGCATCATTTTCGCCAAGACCGCCTGTAAATGCGATTGCATCAACTCCGCCGAGTGCTGCAATATAAGAACCTACAACTTTAAGAATCTGATATTTAAGAATTTTTCTAGCCAAAATTGCACGTTCATTACCGCTTTCAGCAGCTGCAACAACGTCGCGGTTGTCAGAAGATACACCCGAAATACCGAGAAGACCCGATTTTTTGTTCATAATAGTGTCCATCTCTTTCGGTGAAAGTCCCTCTTTGTCCATAATATATGTAACAGCGCTTGGGTCAACTGCACCACAGCGAGTACCCATCATAAAACCGTCAAGTGGTGTTAAGCCCATTGAAGTATCAACGCATTTGCCGTCTTTAACAGCAGTGATTGATGAACCGTTGCCGAGGTGGCAAGTGATAACCTTTGACGGAGTACCGATTCCGCACTCGTTAACAACTCTGCCGGCGATATAACGGTGAGAAGTACCATGTGCACCGTAACGGCGAATGTTGTATTTTTCGTAATACTCATAAGGAAGCGGGAAGATATAAGCCTCTTCAGGCATTGTTGAATGAAAAGATGTATCAAATACTGCAACCTGAGGAACATCTTTTCCGAGTACCTCGATACAAGCTTTGATACCCTGAACATGAGCAGGGTTGTGAAGCGGAGCAAGCTTGCCGTAATCAGCAATTCTCTCGAGAGCATCATCATCAATAAGACAAGACTCTTTGAAATAGGCGCCGCCCTGTACGATACGATGACCAGCAGCAGAGATATCCGATAGGTCATCAATAACCTTTGTTTCTCCCGATGTCATCCATTCGATAACCTTTTTAAAAGCTGTTGTATGGTCAGGCATCGGAGAATCAGCCTCAAACTTCTGTCCGTCAGGCTTCTGGAGTTTGATGTGACCGTCAATACCGATTCTCTCGCAAAGACCTTTTACGATTACGCTCTTGTCATCCATATCAATAAGCTGATATTTAAGCGATGAGCTACCTGCGTTTACAATAAAAATTTTCATTTATGTTCAAATCCTTTCAAAAAATTACTCTTCTGTTGTTTCAGCAGTTTCAGCTGGTGTGTTTTCATCTGTTACTTCTTCAGGCTGTTCTTCTTCCTTATCGGTAACCGACATTGTTATAATTCTCTCGCCGTCTTTAACTTTCATTACGCGAACACCTTTAGACGGACGGGCAAATTTTGAAATTGAATCGGCCGCAATTCGGATAACGATACCGTCAGACGAAATAAGAATTACATCGTTTTCGCTGTCAACCATAGCAATCTGAGCAACATCGCCGAATTTCTGAACGCGGTAGTTGGTAAGACCTTTACCACCACGCGATTGAACGCGGTAATCATCAACACTTGACTGTCTGCCGTACCCTGTTTCAGTAACGGTGAGGATGTTTTTGCCCTCTTCAACAACAGCCATACCGATAACCTCGTCGCCTTCACCGAGTG
>JBGVHY010000253.1:0-2167 GCA_045122755.1 Acutalibacteraceae bacterium
GGACGGTCGTTCTAGTGGAACATCTAGTGTTATAGAATATTGTTGTAAGAAGAAAAAGAAAGGTATACAACATATATTTCCGGGATATCGTTCAAGAAAGTAATTCTTATGTTACTTTGTTTCACGACAAAGTAACCCAAACGCTCGTAAGGAAGTATCCTTATTCATTGCAACGCAGTTGTATGCTAATAAAAAATAGAGTTAACCTCAAAGAGGTTAACTCTACTTTACTTTGTAATTTATTTTTCTTTCCTTAGTTTTGTAATCAGCACATAAATCGCGATTAGCACAACGATCGAAACAGCTACTACTGTGTACATAGTCGCAAAGCTTACCTTTTCATCGAAGAAATAAAGATTCATATCGAACGCGTCGCGAATTGAATCAATTGCTTCGACAGGGAGTTTTTTCGATAATTCGTCGAGAACCGCACCCATATAATGATTTCTGAAAAGCCCTGTTGCATAAGTGCCCGGAATAAACATTACAAAATCGCGGAAGCTTTCACCCATCTGCGAAATTGGCATATAAGCACCGCATAGGAAACCGTAAAGCGAGCTGATAATTGTCGAAACCGCACCGATACCGCCCTGAGTTGAGATAAATGAATCAACCAGCGCCGCTGCCGCTGTGCCGAAGAGCACCGCAAGCACTACATCGAGCAAGATAAGCAGAACATCGGTAAACGAGAAATACCAGCCGGTGATTGCTATGTAAACAAATCCGACTGATGCCGCTACAAAACCAACTATCATAGTTGTGGCGACGTTTGCAAGATAATATCCAAGCGCTAATTGCGATGATTTTACAGGTGTTACAAGCAAATCACTGCGAGCACCTGTGATTTTGTCCTGCGCCATAATAATGTTTGAGCAGAAAGCAACCGTTATACAGCTTACCGCGAGGATTGACGACATAAGCTGAGATGCCGCGAAGGATTCAACAAGGTCGCTGATGCCTGCTATACCTGCGGGAATGACCGACTGGATTGATTGAACATAAACGTTTTTCAAAAATGAAACATAAAGCACAAAAAGGATAAGCGGTGTTATTAATGAAGCAAAAAATGTGCCCTTATCTTTAAAAAAGAGAGTGATATTTCGTTTTGTAAAATATTTTACTGCTGTGTTCATCTTATTCACCCTCCTTTGCGTTTTTTCCTGTGGCGTTTATGAAAACATCATCCATTTTGCCTTTAACAATTTCAAAATCATTGAAAATATTCGAGTTTTCGATAATCATTTTCTTTGCCTCGGCAGTATTCTTAACGGTTATTTTAAGATAACCGTTTTCAGTTTTATAAGCAATACCTATGTCTTTTAGCACAGATTCATCGGTATCATAAAGCTTGATATAGTCACCTGAAAACTGATTTTTAAGGTCGTTCGGAGTACCTGCCGCAGCAATTTTACCGCTGTCGAGTATTACAACGTAATCAGCCTCGGCGGCCTCTTCCATATAATGAGTTGTCAGGAAAACAGTAAGCCCGTCGGTTTTTCTTAAATTCTCTATTACATTCCATACCATAATTCGCGATTGCGGGTCAAGTCCTGTTGTAGGCTCGTCAAGAATTAAAATCTTAGGTTTGTTAAGTAATGCTCTTGCAACATCAATTCTGCGTTTTTGTCCGCCTGAAAGCTTGCCTATAGGTCGGTCGAGAATATCAGAAAGCTCGAGCATTTTGTCAAGCTCTTCAAGTCTTGCTTCAAAATTCTTGCCTGTAATTCCGTAAAGCGCCGCGCGTGTTTTGAGATTCTGTCTTGCAGTAAGCGCTTTGTCAAGAACAGTATTCTGAAAAACAATGCCGATATCGGATTTTATTTTGTCAGCATCCTTGTCAATGTTTTTTCCGTTTACCAGCACCTCGCCGCTGTCCTTTTTAAGCAGTGAGCAGATAATTGAAATGGTTGTACTTTTGCCTGCGCCGTTAAGACCAAGAAAAGCGAAAAGCTCGCCTTCTTCTACTCGGAAAGAAATATCGTCAACCGCTTTTACATCTTTGAAATATTTCTTTAGATTTTTTATTTCTATTATATTCATCTGTTTCCCTCCTTGAATTTCCTATTTTACACAAAATTATATTTTTTGCAATAGCTTTAAAGTATTCGGTCGTTTTAGAAAAGTATTCGGTAAAAAAGCAAGCATTTATCGCTTGCGTTAAATAATG
>JBGVHY010000254.1:0-7610 GCA_045122755.1 Acutalibacteraceae bacterium
ATTTCAGTTCCACACAACAGTTATCGAAGTTATATTCACAGGACATAAGGCGTTTCATAGGGTTTACCTCCAAAATTTGATTATTGGAAGTATCGTAAGCGTGGGTTTTGATAGTGGTATCTTTAAGTATGGGAAACCCCACACTCCCATTTTGATACTGTTTTGTTGCTGATCATAAGCGCATCGGCGATGTCCTTTTGGGTTAAGTTTTTTTCCAATCGTAATTTCTTAATAAGTACGCCTGTTTTCATACAATCCATTTTATCTCTCCTTTGAAAACATTATAACGAAAATCTTTCAAAACTACAATCCACGAACCGTAGAATAACACAAAGCAGGTGCACATTTTTGTACACCTGCTTTTAATTTACTCAATTGCGAATTTCATAATTAACTCTGAAAATTCTGATGGATTGTCAATTTCAAGACCTGAAAGCAATCTTGCCTGATAATAAAGCAATTTTGCAAATTCCTTTAATGTATCCTTATCGCTCTCATAAAGCGCTGAAATTTTCTCATTTACCTTATGGTCTGAGTTAATCTCAAGTACTAACTGTGCTTTCATCATATCATTTGCATTAGGCATTGATTTTAACACCTTTTCCATTTCCATAGAAAGATATCCTTCCGATGACAGACAAACCGCACCCGATTTTAATTTATCAGTAAATTTAACATCGGTAACTGTGCCGGCAAGCGCCTCTTTTAAAAATTCAAGCAATTCTTTTGACTCTTCGTTTTTAGCCTTTAACTGCTCTTTTTCTTCATCTGTTGAAAGGTCGAGAGTACCATCACAAATATTTTTAAACTTCTTACCGTCGTATTCCATTAACATCTGGAGTGCGAACTCATCAACATTATCAGTCATATAAAGGATTTCGTAACCCTTTTCGCTGACCATTTCGCATTGCGGTAAAAGTTTAATCTTCTCAACCGAGTCACCGCAAGCGTAATAGATAGTATCCTGTCCGTCTTTCATTCTAAGAACATATTCAGCGAGAGAGGTGTACTTCTCCTCTGCCGAAGAAACATAGATAAGCAAATCTTTAAGCGAATCCTTATGCATTCCGTAATCGTTGTAAACGCCGAATTTAAGCTGAATACCGAAGGTTTTGAAAAATTCTTCGTATTTTTCACGCTCATTTGAAAGCATTTTCTTGAGTTCATTGCCGATTTTCTTTTCAATTGCTTTTGCAATAATTTTAAGCTGGTGGTCCTGCTGTAAAATCTCACGAGAAATATTAAGGCTCAAATCAGCGCTGTCTACAAGTCCTTTTACAAAGCTGAAATGGTCAGGCAGCAAATCCTTGCATTTTTCCTGAATCAGCACGCCGCTTGTATAAAGCGCAAGACCTTTTTCATAGTCTTTTGAGTAATAATCAAACGGCGCACGTTTAGGAATGTACATAAGTGAATCGTAAGAAACCTGACCCTCAGTTTTTGAATGAATAACCTTTACAGGCTCTTCAAAATCGTGGAATCTGTCCTTGTAAAACTCGTTATATTCTTCATCGGTAATCTCGTTTTTATTTTTATGCCAGAGCGGGACCATACTGTTAAGAGTTTCTGTTTCTTTAACTGTTGTGTACTCAGGCTCAGCATCCTTGTCTTCCTTTTGGACAGGAATTGATTTCTCAACTTCCATTTTGATAGGATAGCGAATGTAATCGCTGTATTTTTTTATAAGCTCTTTGATTTTGTACTGCTCTAAAAATTCATCGTAATTTTCATTCTCAGCATTGTCTTTAATCTCGAGAGTGATTACTGTACCGCCCGACTCCTTTTCGCACTCGGTAATTGTATATCCGTCAGCGCCGCTTGACACCCATTTATGCGCAATATCTTCACCGTAAGAACGCGATACAACAGTAATTTTTTTAGCAACCATAAATGCACTGTAGAAACCTACACCAAACTGACCGATTACATCGATATCCTCGGCTTTTTCGTTTTCTTTTTTGAAATCGAGCGAGCCGGATTTAGCGATTACGCCAAGGTTGTTCTCAAGCTCATCCTTAGTCATACCGATACCGTTATCGGATATAGTAATAATACGGTTTTCCTTATCGGCGGTAATTTCAATATAAAAATCATCTTTAGATGCGCCGATATGCTCCTGCATCTCTTTAAAATAAAGCTTATCAAGCGCATCTGACGCATTAGAAATAAGCTCACGCATAAAAATCTCTTTATGAGTGTAAATCGAGTTTACCATCATATCGAGAAGTTTTTTAGATTCAGCCTTAAATTGTTTTTTAGCCATTTTTCGTCACCTTGATTTTTAAATTTAAATTATATTTACCGCCGAGTGCTGATACTCGGCGGTTTTTGTTTTTTAATGTCTTTCAGCAAACGGGATATACTCTTTACGCTGACCTACTGCCTTGTAAGCAGGTCGGATAATCTTACCCGCATTGATAAGCTCTTCCATTCTATGGGCCGACCAACCCGAAATTCGTGCAATCGCAAAAAGCGGTGTAAACAACTCTCTCGGAATACCGAGCATCTGATAAACAAAGCCTGAGTAAAAGTCAACGTTTGCGCTGACACCTTTATACATCTTCTTACTGCCTGAGATAAGGCGCGGTGCAATTTTCTCAACCGCGGTGTAAAGATGATACTCGTCTTCCATATGTTTTTCCTTGGAAAGGCTCTCAACAAACTGTTTGAAAACAGTCGCACGCGGGTCGGATTTTGAATAAACCGCGTGACCGATACCGTAAACTAAGCCTGATTTATCAAAAGCATCCTTATTCAATATTTTAGCAACATAACGCTCGATTTCTTCATCATCTTTCCAGTCGTGAACGTTTGCTTTGATATCATCAAACATCTCACAAACCTTGATATTTGCGCCGCCGTGTTTCGGGCCTTTAAGCGAGCCGAGAGCCGCCGAAATAGCCGAATAGGTATCAGTACCCGAAGAGGTTACAACGTGAGTCGTAAAACTTGAGTTATTACCACCGCCGTGTTCAGCGTGAAGTATCAACGCGATATCAAGAATTTTTGCCTCAAGATGTGTAAATTTTGAATCAGGTCTAAGCATATGAAGAATATTTTCCGCAATCGAATAATCAGGATTTGGGTCATGCAGGAAAAAGCTCTTGTTTCCCTTGATGTAGTAGTTATAAGCCTGATAGCTGTAAATTGAAAGCTGCGGAAACATTGCAATAAGCTGCAAGCACTGTCGCAAAACATTAGGAATACTTGTATCATCAGGGTTATTGTCATATGAATAAAGTGTCAGAACACTTCTAGCCAATGAGTTCATCATATTCTCGCTCGGCGCCTTCATAATAACATCGCGCGCGAATGACGGCGGAAGTGATGTATAGCCGTTGAGCACCTCTTTAAACTCGCGAAGCTCATATTTATTCGGCAGCTTACCCATAAGCAGAAGATATGTAATTTCCTCAAAGCCGAAACGGTCATCAGCGATTAAATCGTTAACCAAATCGTGAATATTGTAACCACGGTAGATAAGCTCGCCGTCGCAAGGCACAACCTCGCCGCCGACCAGCTCCTTTGATTTTATCTCGGAAATTTCAGTAAGTCCCGTAAGAACGCCGTTACCGTTGAGGTCACGAAGCCCGCGATTTACAGCATATTTTTTATACAAATCCTGCTGGATAACGTTGTTATCATAACAGATGTGCGAGAGGTCGGAAATCTGCGGTGTGATAAGCGAAAAATCTTTTTTCATTATTAATAACCTCCTTAAAGTTCGGTGTGGTTTTCAGTAAAATCTTTAATTTCTTCATCAATTGCATTGTGTATAAGCTCGGAAAGCTGTAAAAACTGAACAATATTTTCTCTGCCTACCCTGTTGTAAACATTCGCCATAATCTGCGCAAGATTCGAGTCATTCTGACGTTTTATAAGAATACCCTTATCGGTAATGCAAACCAAGGTATTTCTTCTGCTCTTACGGTCGGTTTCGCGGATAATAAGCTCCTTGTTTTCAAGGCTGTTTAATATTTTTGTAACCGACGGTGCTGAAATCCGCATACGTTTTGCAATATCTGAAACGTGAACGCCCTGAACTTCAGCATTTTCACGCATTTTCATCAGCACCTTCAAGAGAAAATACTCGCTTGAATTAAGTCCGCTGATAAGCGGATTTAAACTTATCGAATGAAGCTTTTTTATAGCACTTGTAATATCGTTTTCTGTTCCTGTCATTTTGCTTTCCCCCCCTCAAAATTCGACAAAAAGTTAGCAAGGCTAATTATTAACAATGTTATGTTAACATATTTTTTCCGAAAATTTGTTAACAACCTATGAATTCGATATATGTTTTTGATAAAAAATTGAATTTACCGGAAATAAATAATTTGCAAAGGCAAATAACTATATTTTTCAATTGCATAACGCTCTGTTTTGATGTATAATTTTAAAAAAAAAGAAAAGAAGCGGAAAATATGCACGCAATTAAACATTTTAAGACAATCACAAAGCACAGACATCTTGTTATAAAACATTGCGCTAAAGCGGGTATTTTATGGCAGGGTTTGCGCCACGATTTATCAAAATACAGCCCTGCCGAATTTATCACAGGTGCAAAATATTTTCAGGGTACACGCAGTCCGAATGAAATCGAGCGAGAAATGTACGGCTACTCGCCTGCTTGGATGCACCACAAAGGCAGGAACCGCCACCACTATGAATACTGGAATGACTACAACCCGAAAGAGAAAAAGGTTATGGCGGTCAAAATGCCGCTTAAATACCTAATTGAGATGTTCTGCGACAGGGTTGCGGCGAGCAAGATTTATCGTGGTGAGAATTATACCGAAGCGCATCCGCTGGAGTATTTTGAAGGCGGCAGACATCTGATGTTTATTCATCCTGAAACTGAAAAAGCACTCGAGAGCTGGCTTATTATGCTCAAGGAGCAAGGTGAAGAAAAAACCTTTGAATACATCAAGAATTTAGTTAAATCAAAATCAGATTATTAAATCTTCGGAGGATATTATGAGAGAATTTAACCGAGTTATATTTGGCGCAACCGCGCTGACGGCAGGGCTTTCCTTCAAGCTGGCTGAAAACGACCTTATAATAGAAAAAAATATTTATTCAGGTGCGGAATTTTGCCAGAGTCTTAACGCTAAGCCGATTGATATAGATGCTGATTATGCCGGTGAAACAAAGGCGTTTTTGGAAGAACTAAAATCTAAAAACATTCTCGGTGATGACGGTCATTACAGCGCAATACCTGTTTCCGCCGTTCTTTCGTCATACCTTTTAAAGTCGCCCGCAAATATTCTACTTGACTGTGTTGTAACAAGCGTTAAAAAGCAGAATAATGAATACATAATCGAATATTTCGGTGAAAATGGTTTTTACGAAATCTCCGCTAAACAGATTATTGATACAACAGATATCGGGGTGTTAGACGAGCTTAAAGGTCTGGCTAAAAAGAACTATCTTGCAAATCTTGACGGTTGCAATGAAAACGCAGAATGCAATACAATTAAAGGTTATTTAAAAGGCGAATACTATCTAAAAATCAATGCGGAAAACCTTGATTTCATCAGTGCAAGGGCTGAGATTTTGAGAATTGCGAAAGAAAACGGAATCAAAATAGCTGCTTTCTCCCCTGTTTTTGCTTATGACTACGAGGATATTTATTTTAAGGCTGATGAAAATTATACTTCCTGCCCGTCGGCATCGTTTGGCGATATTGGAAAAGCCTTTGATTTTGGTATAAAAGGAGTGTTTTAACATGAAACTTAACACTTTTAGAAACGGCAAAATCGTATCCGAAAAGTTTTCAGAAAAATTTGATTTTGAAACCGACCTATTAGTAGCAGGGCTCGGCACAGCAGGTGCGGTTTGCTACTACACCGCTGTAAAACAAGGGCTTAACTGCTTGGGCGTTGAAAAGCAGAGCATTTTAGGCGGAACAGGCACAGCGGCTTGCGTTCAGGATTATTACTACGGTCAGCTCAGTGGTATTTTAGGCGATGTCAACAAATCTGCTGACACGCTGACCGATGAGTTATTTTCAAAACCGAAAATCCACCCGACCGAAACTGCTAACCTCCTTTCAGCGAAAACTGTTGCGCTCGAAAATAAAAAAAACGAAGCCTCAAAAATTTTAACCGATTGTGTAATAACAGGTGTTTTTCTTGATGGCAACACCGTTTGCGGTGTTCAGGCTTTTTATAATAAAAGGCTCATTAATATCAAGGCGAAAATTATAGCGGACAACTCAAACGGCTTGGTCTGTCGTTTGGCAGAATGTGAAACTTTAAGCGGCAGAAATAGCGAAAAAAAAACTATGCGTGCGTCAAAAACTATCGCATATTTGCAAAACGGCAAAGTAAACGGCGAATGGAATTCGCTAGGTTACTTAGACGGGCTTGATGAGTTTAAACTCAGCGAAAAATACCTTGAAAATGAAGCTAAACCGCCGATTTTACTGGAAAAATACTCAGATGAGCGGCGCCCTGTTTTTGAAGGGACGATGATCGGCAGACGTGAGATAACACGAGTAAGAACCGACTATGTAATAGATTTTGATGATCTTATAAATTTCAAGAAATACGACAAGCCGATTTTTTACGGTTTTGCATCATTCGATAACGTTAATGACGAGCTTGAAAAGGAAACAGAAAATCTGCAAGATTGGATTTTAATTTGCTATATGCGCCATATGGGACTTACTTTCAGCGTACCGCTTGAAAGTATTCTTCCCAAGGGTTTTGAAAATATTATGGTCATCGGCAAGGCGCTCGGCACAACGCACGACGCGGCATCACTTGTAAGAATGAAAGCCGAAATGGAAAAATGCGGCGAGGCAGCGGCATATATTGCACAGCTTTGCATAAATGGTAATTGTAAAACGCGTGAAATTGATTATGATAAATTAAAGGAACTGCTTATTTCAAGCGGTTGTTTGAAGCTCGAAAAATACGGCTTTTACGAGCTTCGCAAGGGCGAAAACGGCGAACGTGAGGAAATACACATTCCGCAAACTGCTGACGAGATAAAGACAGGCTTATCAAGTGAAAAACCTCAGTTTGCGTTGTTTTCGGTTTTACGCTCAGGCGGTGAAGATATCAAAGACCGACTTTACAGTTGGCTAAAAAGCGATAACAAAACCTTGAGAAACAATTCCGCGATTGCGCTCGGGCTAATAAAAGACAAAAAGTGCTTGCCGATTCTTCGCAAAATCATCAACGAAGAACCCGAAATTCACAACGTTTTCAACGGCGAGCACTACTTTGGTTGGCTTGAAAACGACCTTTGGTTTGACTTTATAAAGGCAGTAGTGCTTATCGGTAGATTTAAAGACTCAGAGTCACTCGAAACCTTAAAAGCCTTAAAACAAAAAGATTTTAACGACACGTTGAAATACTCAAGAGTTTATCAGTACATAGACGAAGCGATTAGTATGATAGAGAAAGGATAAGGATTTTTGAATAAATTTTTTAATGTAGTTTTCGGAAGAATACTTTACACCGCGTTGTTTGTTATTTTACAGGCAGCGGCACTCGTTGTAATGTTCATTTACTTTTCCGAAAAATTCACTTATTTCTACTTATTTTCAATACTTATTTCGGTTGCTGTGCTTCTGCATCTTATGTATAAAAGCGGCAATCCCG
>JBGVHY010000255.1:0-2619 GCA_045122755.1 Acutalibacteraceae bacterium
ATTGCGACGTTGCAGATATTGATTATGCTACCTTAAAAACCATGCTTACCGCAAGCGGTTGCCTTAAAGAAATACCGCTTAGCATCTTTGACCTTCGCAAAAATGAAAACGGTGCTTATGAGAATATCGAACTTCCAAATACAAAAGAGGAAGTTTTAGAAGGTCTTAAAAGTGAAAAACCGCAGTTTGCTCTTTTTGCGGTTTTAAAATCAAACGGAAAATATAATACTGCTCTTTACTCCGCGCTTAAAAGCGAGGATAAAACTCTTAAAACAAACAGCGCGATTGCTTTAGGTCTTTTAAAAGATGAAAAATGCCTGCCTTACCTTCGCGAAATTATTTCGGCAGAGCCTGATGTTCACAAAGTTTCAAATGGCAAGCATTACTTTGATTGGTTAGAGCAAGATTTATGGTCAAACTTTATAAAAGCAGTAATACTGCTCGGCAGAATGAAAGATACTACCTCTCTTGAAACATTAAAGAGACTTAAAAATAAGGACTTTAACGAAACTCTTAAAAGTTTAAGAATTTATCAGTATATCGACGAGGCAATTAAAGCAATAAAGAAAGGATAAACATTTTGAATAAATTTTTCAATGTAGTTTTCGGAAGAATACTTTATACCGCACTTTTTGTTATTTTGCAAGCAATAGCGCTTGTAGTACTGTTTATTTACTTTTCTGAAAAATTTGCTTATTTTTATCTGTTTTGTATAATAGTTTCGGTTGCCGTGCTCTTGCATCTTATGTATAAAGACGGAAATCCCGAATACAAACTCGCATGGGTAATCCCAATACTTGTTTTCCCGATTTTCGGCGGATTTTTATACATTATGTTTTCGCGCAATCGCTCAAATGAGCGCACTAAAAAGAAAATCAGCGAGTTTGACCGCTACTACGAAAAGGCATTGAAAGCCGATTCGCAGGTGCTTGAAAAGTTAGAAAAAGAAGACAAAACTGCGGCAATTCAGGCAAAATACATCCGAAATACGGCACACTCTGTTCCCTGTCAGAATACAAAAACCGATTATTTACCACTTGGCGAGAATTTTTACGAGGACGCAATGCGCGAGCTAAAAAAAGCCAAGAAATTCATATTTTTAGAATACTTCATAATTGAAGAAGGCTTTATGTGGGATAACATCTTAGAAGTTCTGAAAGAGAAAGCAAAGCAAGGCGTTGAAGTAAGAATTATGTATGACGACTTCGGCTGTATGTTTAAAATTCCGCAGAATTACGATAAAAAACTGCGAAGCTACGGCTTTAAGGTGCACGTTTTCCACCGTTTTAATAATATTGTAACTCCTTCCTTCAACAACCGCGACCACCGAAAAATACTGGTTGTTGACGGCATTATCGGTTACACAGGCGGACTTAACCTTGCCGATGAATATATGAACAAGGTGAGTCCTTTCGGACATTGGAAGGACACCGCGATAAAGCTCACAGGCTCGGCGGTTTGGAGTATGACAGTTATGTTTTTGTCGCTTTGGGACAGCCTTAATAACATAACTGAAGACTTTGCAAAATACGCACCCGATGATGCAGAAATTGAGAAAATAGAAAACGACGGCTATGTTCAGCCGTTTACTGATATTCCGCTTGATGAATACGAGGTCGGCAAGACCGTTTACCTTAATCTTATCAATCGCGCAAAGGATTACATTTATATCACAACTCCGTATCTTATCATTGATAATACGATGATTGAGGCGCTTTGCGCAGCAGCGACAAGCGGTGTCGATGTCAGAATTGTAACACCTGGAATCGGCGACCATAAATATGTTCATTTCACATCGCGCTCGTATTATGATGTGCTTATCAAAAATGGCGTTAAGATTTACGAATATTCACCCGGATTTATTCACGCTAAGAACTTTGTGGTTGATGATAAATACGCGGTTGTCGGAACGGTAAATCTTGATTTCCGCAGTCTGTATCTGCACTATGAATGTGGGGTATGGATGTACGGCTGTTCGGCAGTAGCGGATATAAAGGCAGATTTCGAGGAAATAGTAAATCTAAGCGAACAGATAATCGCACCAAAACGCAGACCGCTTATCGCACGCGTAATACTGAGCGTTTTAAAAGCGTTCTCACCGTTGTTATAGAACAAAATGGACTAACCTTTACGGTTAGTCCTTTTTGCTTTATTTAACTTTTATCTTTCTAACTTTTGACCAGCTACTGTAGGCTTTTTGCTTACCGCTCTTTACAAATGAGCGGATTTGCACTTTATAACTGCCTTTTTTAAGATTTTTGATAACCTTAGCCGTGTTTTTCTTTGAATTAAAGGTCTTTGCTTTCCATTTCCCTTTAATTTTATATCTTACCTGAAAACAAGCGGCATTATTTAATTTTACCTTGAATTTTCCCTTGGCTTTTATAAGCTTAAAGTCTGGCGTCTTAAGACGGAGCTTTGCTATTGTTTCGGTTTTTGAAACCTCACCGCATACCGCGCATTTAAGCTCTTTTTTGCCTTCATTAAAATATGTAGCCGCAGTTTCAATCCACTCATTTTTATGCCCTGCCGACTTTACAGTTTCCTGTTTAATAATTACCTTATTACAAGCCGAGCAATGCTTGCCTTCGGTTTTGCCGTCAGCAGTACAAGTTGCCG
>JBGVHY010000256.1:0-4717 GCA_045122755.1 Acutalibacteraceae bacterium
TGAGAAGATATGCACAATCCGAAGACTCAGCTTCGTTATACAACGCCGCACCTGTAATATCCATATTAACAGCGCCGACTTTTGCAGCTGAAATATCATCAGTTGAAAAAATACCGCTTATCTCAACTTTAGCATTTGGAAATTGAAAATCTGCCCTTCTAATTACGCTTTCAGCTCCAGCATTTACCGATAAGCAGAGCGCTGAAATCACTAATATTGTTATAAACAAAGATATAAGTTTTTTCATTCCCATACTCTCCCCTCTTTGCAGAACGGAATAAAGGCATATTTGCTTTCCCCTGCACCGATAAAATCACCCTCAGAAAGGTCCGCGGTTGAATTTAGCATTTTATCATTGTAATAAGTAATTCCATTTCCTGCTGCTAGAAAGAATTTGATTGATTTAGGGTCAAATATAATTGTAAAATGATTTTCCCTTGAAATTTTTTCATCATTAAGATGAATATCCATTTTCATACTTCTTCCCGCAAAATTCTTGCCTACATGAATTTCATGGCTCCTGCCCTTAGCCTGACCTTCCGTGCACACCAGCCATCCGACAACAGGATTTGTATTATTATTCTTCGAAGCATAAACTGAAACGGTTTTCTGAACATCGTCAACCTGACTCCTCAGACTTTGAGTTACTCCTGTGTCATCGGTAAAATCCACTTTAAATTTTGCAACGGTCGGCTTATGGTCTTCTACCGCACCGCTTGCCAAGCGTTTGCAATGAGGACATTCATTAAATTTTGAATCATCAAAAAAATGATTATTTGAACATCTTATTACTGCCATTTTAAACCCTACTTTACTTTTATTTAATAAATACGATTATTTCGTATAGTTTTCAAATTGAATATGTATTAAAATTTTAAAGAAGTTCCGCAGTTATGGCAAAAATTATCATACGGTGGCAATATCGCACCGCATTTACGACAGATATTTGCATTTTGTGGTTCAAGATTCATCTTATCGCCGCAATGACTACAGAAAATAGGCTCAACAAAGGTTTTTGAGTTACATCTTCTACAAGTGTGATTTTTAGGAGAAACTTCACCTGAAACCACAGGCTGAATGTCGCCTGAAAATCCAAGCTTTTCAGACATGCTCACATTTACAGGCATCATAAACATAGTTATCGGTGTGAAAATATTTACAAGAGATACTATAACAATACCGTAGCCTACTGTCATTTCAACAAATAAACTTGAAATGCTTTCATTGGTACTTGAACATACGACAATAATACTTATCATTAAAAGAACAGATAAAGCAGCCGACGCTATAGAGGTAATAGTTGCAACAAGATTATTTTTCAATACGATAAACAATGATGTCGCGACTAAAGATATAAAATACAGCAAAACCACAATAAACACTAAAGTAACAGATGATTTATACTCGATGGCATCGGATATTCCCGTAACTATTCTCGCAACATCACCGAGAGTCGCTAACGACATAGATACGCTCTCGCCTGACACAAATATTGTCATACAAGGAAGAAGAATTGAGAGAAGAATTGAAGCTAATGAAGAGAAAAATCCCATAAAATTTAAAGTCTGACTTTTTTTCATAATTTTACTCCTTTAAAATTATTTTTAAATTAAGCTATAAAAAATACAGCCCGACAATGGAATAAAATCCAAAACCAGGCGCAATTTTTGTATTTTCCCCCCAAAAATAGTTATAACTAGCCTAATTTAACTTATTTACTTAATTATACAAAAGTGTCATTAAAATGTCAATAAAAGATACAATATTTTTCTATTTTGTATAATTTTTTCATAATATATTGTACAAATTCACTATTTTTGAAACAACAAAAACATACTACGATTAAAATATATTTTCGCCTTTTCATCGGTTGATTTTTTAACTATATAGTGGTAAAATCATAAAAAATCATTTAAAAGGAACTAGCAAAAATGTCTATAGAAAAGGTAAAAGAGTATTTTGAAAGTCTTGGCATTGCCGATAGAATAAAGGAATTTTCAGTATCAAGCGCAACGGTTGAGCTTGCCGCGCAGGCACTCGGTTGCGAGCCCGAAAAAATCGCAAAATCAATGTCGTTTTCAGTTGACGGCAAACCGATTTTAATCGTCTGCGCAGGTGATAGCAAAATTGCCAACGCAAAATACAAAGCAAAATTCGGCACGAAGGCGAAAATGCTATCATTTGACGAGGTTGAAGAGAAAATCGGTCACGCGGTAGGCGGTGTCTGCCCGTTTGCAATTAAGGATGGCGTTGAGGTGTACCTTGATGAATCATTAAAAAGATTTGATTTAGTCTTCCCTGCCTGCGGAAGCTCGAACAGCGCAATCGGGCTTACAATAAAAGAGCTTGAAAAATATTCAAGCTTCAAAGAGTGGGTTGATGTTTGTAAACTACCTGAATAAATAAAAAAACGGACTTGTTATTAAACAAGTCCGTTTCCCTTTATTTATTCATAAATTTTTTTAGTGCTTCAAATGTTTCCTCGCTGATAATATGCTCAATTCTGCAAGCGTCCTCAGCGGCGGTTTCTGAGCAAACACCGATTTTCACAAGACACTCTGTCAAAGTTTTATGACGCTCATAAACCTTTTTAGCAACCTTTACTCCTGAATCAAGTAGCGTGATATGACCGTCTTTATCAACCTCGATATAGCCGTGTTCACGCAAATTCTTCATCGCAACGGATACACTCGGCTTTGAAAATCCAAGCTCATTAACTATATCAATCGAGCGCACAGAGCCTTTTCGCTCCTGCAAAACAAGTATTGTTTCAAGATAATTTTCAGCTGATTCCTGTATTTTCAATTTTATTCACCTCAAAAATACCACTAATTTTTATTAGTATAACATAATTTTTTAATTTAATCAACTAAAAATGTAACTCCGCTGCCCGATTCGGTTATAAAACGGGCAGAAAGTAATGAGTTGACCTCATTATCATTATGATGAAGTCCTTTAATTCTGACATTTTTCACGCCGTGCTGATTATCTGTTCCGCGGAAAATCGACGGCGGCAGATGCTCGCCGTAAACTTTGATATTCAAAACTTCAATATCCTTTATAAATCCGCGTTCTAAATCTTTAGAATAGCGCGAATTAAGCACCTTAAAATCAAACAATTTCTGCATTGCATTTTCAACGCGGATATTCTCGTATTTTACATTATGAATTACTGCTCTGTCACCATTATGAATTGTGAAAACACCGCCGGACTCCCAACCTTCAAACTCGCAATGAAGCACATCGCAGTCGCAAAACGCAATATTTTTAATCTCATCACACCTTGTTTCAAACCCAATTTCCATTGCGTTACCGGGTCGGGTGTTCCAGAAAATGCATCGTTCTATTCTTATATTTTCACAGTTGTTGCAACCGCGTTCATCGTCATAATCAGTTGCCTTAACAGCTATGCAGTCATCGGCGCAATACATAAAGCTGTCCATAACCAAAACATCTTTGCAGCCGACAATATCAATTCCGTCACCGTTTACTTCCCAGGTGATTATATTAATTCCGCTGACACTCACATTCTCGCAATGAATCGGCACAAGTGACCAGTCAATCGCACCGACGAGTGTTACATCGCTCACCACAAGATTATCACATTCAATGAGCTTTATCATTCGGTGCTTTTTACTGCCTATTTCGGTTGTATCAATTATACCACGACCGCAGATTTTTATTCCGTTGGCATTATCCGCCGAGATATGTGCTTTGAGCACAGCACCTGCTTCAAGATAAACACTCTCACCTGCATTTAAAACAATATCTTTAAGATTATGCTCGCCTTTCGTAAAATAGTAGGTGTAGTCGGCTTTATTAACTTTTTCTTTTTTGTAGGTGAAGATAAAAAGTGGCTTTCCACTTTGAAATTCTACAATTGTCTTTTTACCTGTTAAAACCGAAAAATCATTGCAAGCGCTGATTTTAAGTCCTAATGGGCGCACCGATAAAACCTTATATTGTTCATCAATCAGCACCCTAACGCTATCCTCAGCAGTTTCAAAAATCGCAAGATAAGCGCAAGGAGTTTCATAAGTTATAAAATTTTCATTATTAAGAGAAATTATCATACCCACTCACCTCAAGCCGATTATACAATGAAAAAGTATTTAATTCAATTGCAAATATGACTATTTAGTTTGTAATTTTGAGCAGAAAAGCTCATAATGATTATTGCAGACATAAAGCTTTGCGCCATAATAAAGAGGAAACCTAATTTCAGGGTTCTGCTCAGGGTAAAGTCTTTTAAGAACAACTGTATCATTTTTGACAATAGCGACAAACAAAATATAGTCTTCTTTTGTCATAGTATGGTTTATTGTCAAAAAATACTCGTCATCAAGTCCCTCGGTTTTAATCTCAAGCAATTTATCACATACGTTCAGTTCATTGAGTTTTCTTCCGCAACAAAAAACCGATGTTGCACTTGCAGTTGTGATAATGTTATTACATTTGTCACAAACATAGAATTTTATTCTGTTTAAATTTCCGTTATCAGGTGATTTAACAGATATTTCGCCCTCAAGCAATCCGGTCATATCCACGCCTAAAATCTCTGAAAGCTTTGCTAAAAGCGATATATCCGGACAACCAAGCCCCGTTTCCCGAAGTTAAAGATATTGGTTATGTATGAGTGCCTATTTTTGATTTGATGGGCACTCATATTCAGTTGTTTACTCGATTTTGCCGATAAAGCGGTAGTAGATGTCAATGT
>JBGVHY010000257.1:0-17508 GCA_045122755.1 Acutalibacteraceae bacterium
TGAATGACAGAGCAAAGGAACTCGGAATGGAAAACACAAATTTTGTAAACGCCTGCGGACTTGACGATGATAATCTTTATACAACCGCTAAAGATGTAGCTATTATGTCACGTGAATTAATTTCACACGATGTTATTAAACAATATACGACAATCTGGATGGATACTGTTAGAAATGAAACAGTTCAGCTTGTAAACACTAATAAATTAGTAAGATTTTACAGAGGCGCTACAGGATTAAAAACAGGAACAACTAATGGGGCAGGGTGTTGTGTAAGCGCAACTGCTAAACGTGATGGAATGGAGCTTATTGCAGTAATAATGGGTGCCGAAAGCTCGAATGAACGATTTTCAAATGCAAAAAAGTTACTTGATTACGGTTTTGCTAATCTTTGTGTCTATAAAACATCCGAAAAAGTAAAGTATATTAAAAAAATGAATGTAGTAAACGGTCAGAAAAAGAAAATTAAACTTAATTACGATAATATTCAAAATGAACTTATCAAAACAGAGAATAAATCAAATATTAAAATTGAAACTGATTTACCTGAAACGATAGAAGCACCTGTTAAGAAAAATCAGAAAGTAGGTACAGTAAAAGTTTTAATGAATGATAAAGTTATTAAGAAATATAATATAACAGCAGCTGAGGAAGTAAAAGAAATCAACTTCGGTTTCAGCTTTATCAAAATATTAAAATCAATGGCTACATTATAATATAGAGAGAAGAGCGATTTTTCGCTCTTTTTTTATTTAATTGTAGAAATAGGGGTTGACAAACGTTTCTGTATGAATTATAATATAACTGCGTATAATCAATATTATACGCAGTTAAGGGAATTAAAATTATAATTATTATAGAAATATGCTGAAAAGTACTGTTTTAGGAGGTTTTTATGACTTTTCGTGATGCTCCGCCTTTAATTAAGGATTATATTAATTATATTAGAACCGTTAAAGGCAAAACTGATAAAACTGCAGATAATTATTTTAGAGACTTACATTTATTCTTTCGTTTTATAAAATTTCATAAAGGTTTAGTTGATAAAATTGAAACTATTGAAGAAATTAATATTGATGATATTAATTACGATTTATTAAAAAGTATTACTTTCGATGATGTTAATGAATTTATCTATTATTTGCACTCTGAACGTAATAACAATGAAAAATCGCGTGCCAGACGTATCTCTACCCTAAAATCCTTTTTTAGATTTTATACCAATAATAAAGCTATTATTACTATAAATCCGGTTGAAGAGTTGGAATCACCAAAAATAAGGAAATCGTTACCAAAATATCTATCTTTGGAAGAAAGTCTAAAATTGTTAAATTCTGTCGACGGTCAGTTCAAGGAACGTAATTATGCAATAATTACCCTATTTCTTAACTGCGGACTTCGCTTATCAGAATTATGCGCAATTAATATTAATGATTTGAATTTTGACGAACGTTTGTTCAAAGTTAGAGGTAAAGGAAACAAAGAACGAATTGTTTATTTAAACGATGCCTGTATTAATGCCTTAACAGACTATTTAAAAATAAGACTTGCGGCTACTTCTACCGAAAAACAAGCTCTTTTTATTAGTAGAAACGATAAAAGAATCAGTCCTCGTTCAGTTGAGTTAATGGTCGAAAACACATTGAAAAAAGCAGGTTTGTACGGTCAAGGCTATACAGTTCACAAATTACGTCATACCGCCGCAACATTAATGTATCAGCATGGGAATGTTGATATAAGAGTTTTGCAGCAGGTTTTAGGTCACGAAAACTTAGGTACAACCGAAATTTATACTCACTTATCAAACGCGCAGATTAAAAAAGCATCAGAATCCAATCCGTTAGCCAACCTGAAAAATAAACCTTACCAGGATTAATGGTAAGGTTTTAATCTTATTCTTCGGTTTGTTTTGCTAAAAACGAGGCAGCTACTGTGCATATTTTCTCATCTGCCTCTGAAGTTGTATCATTTTTATCATTTTTCAAAATAATTACAGCACCTGTAATATCACCGCTAGAAATAATCGGGACAAAAACCGATGCATATTTATCAACGCCCTCAAGAGGTTGAATTTGTTCAGAGCTATTGTTATCAGAAACAAATTTAACTCTTTTTTCGAGCAATTCCTCTGCCTGAGGTGTGATTCTTCGCTCTAAAACTTCTTTTTTAGCTATTCCTGCCGCTGCAATGCAATGATCTCGGTCTAAAACAACAATAGGTGAAGATGTTGTTGCTGAAACACTATCTGCAATCTGAGTTGCAAATTCGTTCATTTCACCAATTGGTGAATATTTTTTAAATATAACCTCGCCGTCATTATCGGTATAAATTTCGAGCGGGTCCCCTTCCCTAATTCTCATTGTTCTTCTGATTTCTTTAGGAATTACAACTCTTCCCAAATCATCAATTCTTCGTACAATTCCTGTGGCTTTCATATTTTTCTACTCCTTTTCTCTACTCTAAAATGTGCCAAAAACCAGTATTTATGCGGGCTTTCGGGATTTTTCAATTTGCACAAATCAAGTCTCGTTTCATCCAAAAAAGTACTACTCTACCTAAGTCCTTATTTGGGACGAGTCGTTGTTCTTTGTTCTTTGTTAGTATCACACATTTTGTAGAAATTATGAGTAGATTTTCCATTTGTTTTTAAATTTTTTAAATCGAATATACGAAAAGGGCGATGACGGATTTTGTCATCGCCCTTTAGGGGTTAGTGTCTATTTATCTTTTATTTGCTACTTTTCTTTTACGATCATACAGAGTGATTCCAAAGACACCTGTGCTGCTTACGAACAAGAGAGCGAACCACAACCAAATGTTGCTGTTATCTCCGGTTACAGGAGAATGAGGTTCGGCAGGCTTGTTCAGTTCTGCGAGAGCTGCCTTTGCATCGTCAAGTGCCTTTTTTGCATCCTCGATGGTATCCAGCAGATCTTCCACAGCCTTCTTGTCACCGTTCAGCTCAGAAACTTCTTCCTCGGTCAAATTGGTGGACGCAAGCTGCTTTTCGATGTCAGCGAGGAGCTGTTCCAAATCGTCTTTATCGTCGGAAGTAACGGTTGCAAGGTCATAGCCATCGACTGCATCGCTGATACGGTCATTCTCTGCTACGGTGTCGTCGATAACCTTTTTAAGCTCGGCTGCCTTATCTGCAATATCCTTGAGTGCCTGCTTTTCAGCATCGGTAGCATTGGTTGTATCAACCGCCGCTACATCCGCCTTAACCTCGTCTACAACGCCTTCATTGCTGCTGTTGACGTTATCCTTAGTCAAGGTGTCAATCGGTGCAGAAAGGTCGCTGATCGGCTTCATCATTACGGTTACAGTAGTGGAGTTGCCCGCCTTATCGGTTGCTATGATAGTATAGATAGCTACCTTGTTGCCTTCCAAAGTGATCTCGTTGCCTGCAGTATCACCGTTCAGCGTAATACTGTCGATGTTCTTATCGGTAACGGTTACTTTCTGTGTCGTATAGTAGGTCTTGCCGTTTTCAATACCTTCGATAACGGGAGCTTTGGTGTCATACTCCGCACCATCGGTAGAGAGGTAGGTCACATTGCCCGCCTTGTCGGTGATGCGGACAAAGTATACAAACTTCTTGGCATCCTCAAGAGTAACGCCAAAGCTATCGGTGTACTCTGTCCAATTGGTAATCGCCTTAACCTCATCCAAGGTCATAGCCTTGTCGGAAGAAGCATACTCAATCTTATCAATACCGGAGAGGTTGTCATCCGCAGTAACTTTAATAGTCACTTCGTCCTTGTAGAACAAATTAAAGGTGATGGTGTTAAGAAATTTCTCCCATCCGGTTCTGTTTACAAATTCGACCTTGCCGGTAGGAACGGTCTTGTCTATACTGCAGACCACAGTCTTGCCAAGGGAGATAGCGCCTGTTCGAATGTTTTGCAGATAGAAGGTGATTTCAATGTTTTCCTCTTGTGTCATGCAGGCCAACGAGTCTGATCTGAAATCGTCCGCATTATCGCTGAAGGAAACAAGATAACCTTCATTTGCTTTGATGAAGAAGTTCTCGTTCAGCCAGCCATTTGCATTCTGAGCCGTGACTGTATACTCGGCAGGAGTCCAGTCGTTGTATATCGTCCAGCCAAGCTTGTTAATGGTAGGCGCATTATAGTTGTTGGCATCGTAAGCAAGGTTTACTTCGGCATAGTAATCGCCTACTGCGGTAGCGGTGTTATTCTCGTAACTTTCCACAGTAACACCCGTAGGAAGTCCTACGACCTCAACCTTATGCACTTTACCGTCATACTGGAAAGGAGCGGTGTAATTCCACTTTGCACCCTTCATATTGTAGTTCGCTTTTGCAATGGTAAAATCTGCAGTTTCCGTTGCAGAAGTTATCTTGTCTGTTTCGGCAACGGTAATTCTGACTGTATACTTGCCAGCGTTTACGGGAGCCGTTTCGGTATAGGTGCTGTCGTCTGCACCGTACGCCTTATACTCAACCTTTTCGTTATAGACAATATTGCTTGCGGCAGGTGAAGAATCGCTGGATTTGCTAATTTTGTACTCTGCGCTTGCGGGTGTACCATCATAAACCTTGTCAAAATTGGAAATATCAATTGTAACAACAGCCTTCTCCACGAAAAGAGGAATCGCTATCTCAGCAGGAGCATCGCCATCAACAAAGGTCTCGCCCATTGGATTGATGCCGACTGTTACGGTGTATTCGCCTGCTGAAAGATTTTCAAGAACTTCATCGGAAATAAATACCATATTTCCAAGAACTTCGTAGTCCTCATTGCCGAGAACGATGTTGTCAATCTTGACATAAGCGACCGTATTGCCATTGAGATTAAGCGTAAATGCCTGCTCGGCATTCTTGGTCAGCACATAGGTTATTTTATCCTTTATGGTTGTGTCAAGAGTGCTGTCGCTGTATAGCACGATACCTGCACTGTTTATATATGCCACATTGCCGTCATTATCGGCAACTTTGGCATACACAACATACTTGTAATCGGGATTGATCTTGAAAGTACCGTTATAGTCAACCCAATCAGTGATTGCTCTTACCTCGTCACGTTCCAGTTCTCTGTCAGAAAGATAATATTGAACGGTCTTTACGCCTGTGCCAGCATCATTTGCGGTAATGGTAACGTCTTGCGTTTCCTTGAAGAAGAAGCCAAAGGTGAGGTTGTTCCAAAAGGAAGTCCACTTGTTGCCTTTAACGTCGATTTCAACATTAGGTGGTGTGATGTCAGCAACGCCATGAACCTCAATAATTTGGTCAGCAATGGCGTTCATATAGGTTTCCTCTACATTCGGCTGTTGACCGCACTCCCAGTTGGAAATGAGGATTTTGAAATCCTCTGTAGCGGTGTAACCTTCCTTGATTTCAACCTTGAGAGTGTAGATGCCCTCGTATTCCATCTCGGTCTTGTTAACTGTTACGGTGTAACCCACAGGATTTTGCGGAACAACAATCTTAAGCTTTTCTCCTGCTCCGATGGTAACAGCCTGATCGGGAGACGGATTGTAGTTGTCGCTGCCTTTAAAACGCACGTAATACGTTCCCGAAGCAAGATCGATTACCCTGTCTCCTGTGCACACTCTGTATGTGGTTTCCCCTTCTTTTCTGAATTCCATAGAAGCATCCACATTCATAATAACACCGTCGTCTTTTCCAAAGATGGTTTCGTCTGTTTTACCAATACCTATAGGTGCCGCTTGGTCAGCCTTGTCAACGGTTACGGTAAAGCTGCCGGTTACATAGTTGTGATTTGGAGCAGAAGCCTTAAAATACACGGTATAAGTACCTGCATTTGTAAAGTCGGGCATCGTGTCGTAAGTACCGTATGGTGATGTGCTGTAAGTGAAGGTTATAGGTTGATTATTGACCGACTTAGCCTTCGTTGTAACAATAGGAGTTAGCCTCTGTCCGTTATAGGTGAGCGTGCCTTTCTGTTTGACTTCAACCTCCGTAAGTTGAGCATTGGATATCTCAAACACAGCCTCTTTTCTACCTGTAAAGTTATTTATACCATCAATGTAAGCGGTGGCAAGAACGGTCGCACCACTTGCATTCACATTATCGACATAAGAAACGGTGTAGTCGGTATTTTCCAAAAGCTTCATATTGTTCCAGACCACAGAAACAGTCGGCTTCTGTTCGGTGCCGTCATAGGTGCCGCTTGTTGGGTTAAGGGTGACGGTAGCGCCCGCTATATCTGCTGCCTTAACATCAAAAGGCTTAGTTATGGTTTTACCGTTATTTGTAAATGTAGCTGTGTACTCACCGGCATTGAGCACTGTGCGATCAAATGAGAGAACCCACTTTGCTTTATCAAGCAACTGTTGTTTAAATGATGTTTTCAATATAGTCACCGTACCTTGCGGCTCATGCAAATATACCTTATCAGTATCCTGTGTTAATAAAACACTGCCTGTATAAACCAAATCATTTGGCACGACAATACAATCCGAGGTAACCTCAGTCATCAGCAGAAAATCGCCGGTGCCGCTTAAGGTACAAGAAGAGCCGTTAAATGTATTCGGTGAATATATGATAAGACTTCCGTTATTTATAATTGTTCCGGTGTTGGCACTTGGTGTTCCGGAAAATGTTATTGATCTTCCGGATGGAATACTCAACGAATCAGTGTTATTTTTAAAAGAAAGTTTGTCTGTAATTTCAGATACAGAGTCAGGTAATGTTACATTGCCGTAAACCGTTACATTACCGGTTCGTGAGCAATGATAAATATTACAGCTTTCCATCGTTGCAGAACCGGAAGCAACATTAACCGTATGTAAAAAAGCACCGTTAACGTTTGTCATAGTTACAACATTATTGCTTGATCCTCCAACAACCATAGATGCTAAATTATAAATGTTTGTTGCATTGACAGTGCTATTAGATATTGATATCGTAGGTGCACTAACGCCCCATCTCCATGTGGTTCCTGTTCCGGTAACATTCAGCGCTAAAGTACTATTAGAAACAGAAATATTTTTTGCCGCCTTAACCAAGGTTAATGTACCACCGTTACTTGCTGCTGAAACATTTAACGTAGAGTTTTCTACGGTTATATTACCATAAACAGCATCTATTGTGTTTTTATATGCATTGCCGTCGCTGGTGCTGTGATTCACATTTACAATACTGTTATTTTTAATTATAAGTGAATTGCCATTGCTACCGTCTGTACTTGCAAGATTGATACAACCATAATATCCACCCTCAACAGTAACATTTGCATTGTCAAATATGATATTATTTGCAGAATAAATACCGCAGCTTTGTCCCTTAACCAACAAAGTGCCATTACCTGAGAAGGTTACGTTCGGCATTCCGGCTTTAAAATCTTCGATTTTGATACCCAAGGAAGATATATCTTCTTGCGAGCTTGATTTTGTACTTACAATGCGATTGTCACCGTTGAAAACTATATTAATATTTCGCGGTTCTGTATTAGTTGATGTATTCAGATAAACAGCAACATCGTCTGCTACTTCAATATTAGCATTATTCAAGGTAAGTGTCCATGCATCTTCACCCTTGACCCAACTCCAGCCTTCCGCTTCGTTTTGGATGTTGCCCGAAGTCACAGATAAGCTTAGTTTGGTAGTTCTTTGGGTTGACTCCGCACTTGCTGTAAATCTCGTCATCGGCAGCATACCAAGCACCATCACAAGTGCAAGCACAAGACCGATTATTCGGTTTGTAAATTGATTTTTCGTTTTCATATCGTTTCCTCCAAATAGGTATTTAAGGTATCGGTTCTCGCCGTTAAATTTCGATGGTTTTGTTATTCTGCTACTTGTTTTCGTTTAAGCAGGTCAAAAAGTGCCTGCTCGGTAGTTTGATCTACGTACTCTCTGAACTTCTTTAAGGTATCCAGACCTAGCTTTTGATAATTCATAGAAAGCACTTTCTTAATTTTTTCGTCCCGAATCTCTTTGGGTACGTTGTAGATGGAGAGGATGGTTTGGAGTGCCCCTGCCACACGAACATCCAACGGTGCAGAATCGGAAGTGGTGAAAAATACGGTATACTCGATGCCCGAAACCAAAGCTTCCGCTTCCGAGAAATATTCATCTGACCAGTCAGAGCAGTATTCCTTAAATACCTCTTTGGCTCGCTCTGTGTCGTTCTTACGAATATGCTCCATACACATCTCACTTCGATAAGCAGAAAGGAAGAAATCCTTTGCTACTTCGTCCTGTTCGCAAGCAGAAGCGATGGTCAGCAGTTCCAGACATATTGCCATTATGGAGCTGTAGCCATCCTTGGCTTCATCCTCCATCATCTTCCACTGATACTTGCAGAGCATACCCACAAGCTCTGCCAACATATGCTCCTTTGTAGGAAAATGGAAGGTCATATTGCCAGGACTCATATTTAGTTTCTTACACATAGAGTTTACCGTAGTTTTGGTATATCCGTCATTCAAAAAACAATTAGCCGCAACCCGAACAATTTCACTGCGAGTAAGTTCTTTTCTGTCTACCCGTATCACGCATGTATTACCTCCAATCGTTTTATAAAAGTAAAAAATTCACTATCATTATAATTTCTGTTACTATTATAGTATATATACTACGAAAATGCAATAGTTTTTTGAATATTTCTTTTGTTTTATAAATTGAAAAGCCGATTTTCACGAAAATTTTTGGACAAAAAACAGTGAAAACCCCAGTGTTTATGCGACTTTATCGCACTTTTGTGTTATTATAACACAAGCCTCTATTCTTCTCGCAATACCTGTTGCTTTCATATATAAAAACTCCTTTTTGTTAAAATTTAATGCAAGTTTGTTTTTTCAATATCTCCCCTGTTTATGCACTTGTTTTTTCTTCATAAAAAATATTTTTTAATTTTTTAGAAAAAACACTTGACAAATCTTTAACGAGGTGGTATTATAATACACGTAATGGCGAAGGTGTCATGAACTCGTAAGAGTTCGTGGCGCCTTTTTTCGTTTTTACAAAGAAAGGACTTGATATTATGTGTACAGTATCTGAAATCTTCGGCTCTCTCGTATTCAACGATGCAGTTATGAAAGAGAAATTGCCAAAAGAAACTTACAAGGCAATGCAGAAAACAATTCAGAACGGAAAAAAGCTCGCTCCGGATGTAGCAAATGTAGTTGCTAACGCAATGAAAACCTGGGCTATCGAAAACGGAGCAACACACTTCACTCACTGGTTCCAGCCTCTTACCGGCGTAACCGCAGAAAAACACGATAGCTTTATTTCCCCTACCGGCGACGGTAAAGTAATCATGGAATTCTCCGGTAAGGAATTAGTAAAAGGCGAACCTGATGCTTCAAGCTTTCCATCAGGCGGACTTCGAGCTACATTTGAAGCAAGAGGCTACACAGCCTGGGATCCAACATCTTATGCTTTTATTAAAGATAACACATTATGTATCCCAACTGCTTTTTGCTCATACGGTGGCGAAGCTCTTGATAAGAAAACTCCGTTACTTCGTTCGATGGAATGTATTAACAAGCAGGCATTAAGAGTAATCAAGCTTTTCGGTAACGAAGATGTTACTTCGGTTAAAACAACAGTTGGTCCTGAGCAGGAATACTTCCTTGTTGATAAAGAAATGTATGACGCTCGTAAAGACTTGATTTATACAGGCAGAACACTTTTCGGCGCAATGCCTCCTAAAGGTCAGGAGTTGGACGACCACTACTTCGGTATTATTAAACCAAGAGTTAAAGCTTATATGAAAGACCTCAACGAAGAACTTTGGAAATTAGGCATACTTGCCAAGACTGAGCATAACGAAGTTGCTCCTGCTCAGCATGAATTAGCTCCAATTTTTGCAACTACTAATATTGCAACCGATCATAATCAGTTGACAATGGAAATTATGCAGAAGGTTGCTAAAAAACACGGTTTAGTTTGTCTTTTACACGAAAAACCGTTTGAAGGTGTAAATGGCAGCGGTAAGCATAACAACTGGTCAATTTCAACCAATACCGGTGTTAACCTTCTTGAACCTGGCGAAACTCCTTATGAAAACGCGCAATTCTTGCTCTTCTTGACTGCTGTAATTAAAGCAGTTGATGAATATCAGGAGTTATTAAGAGTTTCAGTTGCTTCCGCAGGTAATGATCACAGATTAGGCGCTAATGAAGCTCCACCGGCTATTATTTCTATGTTCTTAGGTGATGAGCTTAACGATGTAATCAATGCTCTTGAGAGTGGCGAAGCTTATGAAGAAAAAGAAAAAGTTCAAATGAAGGTTGGTGTTCATGTTCTTCCACGTTTCCCTAAAGATAACACAGACCGTAATAGAACTTCTCCTTTTGCCTTTACAGGTAATAAGTTTGAATTCAGAAGTTTAGGTTCTACTGCATCTGTAGCTTCTCCTAACATCGTTCTTAACACTGCTGTTGCAGAAGTTCTCAAAGGTTTTGCAGATGAGCTTGAAAACGCAGAAGATTTCGTAACTGCATTACATACTCTTATTGTCAAAACCATCAAAGAGCATAAGAGAATTATCTTCAACGGTAACGGTTACTCGGATGAATGGGTTGAAGAGGCAGAAAAAAGAGGCCTTGCAAATCTTAAAACAACTGCTGATTGCTTGCCTACTTTGCTCACAGAGAAAAATGTTACTCTCTTCACTGATAACAAGGTTTATTCAAAGGAAGAAATCGAAGCAAGATTTGAGATTTTAGCAGAAAATTATTGCAAGACACTTAACATTGAAGCGCTCACAATGATTAATATGGCTAAAGAGGATATTCTCCCTGCTGTGTCAGCGTTTACTGACGAATTAGCAACTACTGCAGTAACTAAAAAATCGCTCTTATCGGATGTTGATTGTACATACGAAGAAACGATTGTTAAAGAGTTATCCACTCTTACCGGAGAATCTTACAAGCTTACGCTTAAACTTGAAGATGTTGTTGCAAAAGCTTCAGAGTTAACCGATACAAATGAATTACTTGTTTATTTCAAAAATGATGTAATCGGTGCAATGAACGAGCTTCGTGCAACAGTTGACAAAATAGAGCCTTTGATGTCGAAAGAATATTTACCATATCCAACCTATGGCGAATTGCTTTTCGGTGTTAGATAAAATTTTAAATTTCGAAAGGGGATTTTTTAAATGACAGTTGAATTTTGGTTCCTGATAGGTGCCGCATTGGTTTTCTGGATGCAAGCTGGTTTTGCAATGGTAGAAACAGGTTTTACCAGAGCTAAAAACGCAGGTAACATTATCATGAAAAACCTTATGGATTTTTGTATCGGTACAGTAGTATTTTCACTTTTAGGTTACACAATTATGATGGGTGAAGATACATTATTTGGACTTATCGGTATGCCAAATATGGACTTATTTGCTAATTTCAAAGCATTTATTGCAAGTCCATCTGAAGGATTTACAAATGCTTCGTACTTTGTATTTAATCTTGTATTCTGTGCAACAACTGCAACAATCGTTTCAGGTGCTATGGCTGAAAGAACAAAATTCTCAGCTTACTGCATCTATTCAGGTGTAATTTCTCTGATTGTTTATCCAATTGAGGCTCACTGGATTTGGGGCGGTGGCTGGTTATCACAGCTTGGCTTCCACGATTATGCTGGTTCTTGTGCTATTCATATGGTTGGTGGTATAGCTGCTTTAGTTGGTGCAATTATCCTTGGCCCTCGTATAGGTAAGTATGTTAAGGATAAAAAGACAGGTAAAGTTACAAAGGTAAACGCTATTCCTGGTCACTCAATCACTCTCGGCGCTCTCGGTTGTTTCATTCTTTGGTTAGGTTGGTACGGATTTAATGGTGCAGCAGCTACAAGTGCTTCAGAACTTGCTTCTATCTTCTTAACAACAACAATTGCTCCGGCAGTTGCTACTTGTACAACTATGGTTTATACATGGATCAAAAACGGTAAACCAGATGTTTCTATGTGTTTGAACGCTTCTCTTGCAGGTCTTGTAGGTATTACAGCAGGCTGTGCTGCTATGGATGCAATCGGTGCTTCTGTAGTTGGTATAGTTTCAGGTATCCTTGTAGTTGTAGTTGTTGAATTTCTTGATCTTAAACTTCATATTGATGACCCAGTCGGTGCTGTTGGTGTACATATGGCAAATGGTATTTGGGGTACATTAGCAGTTGGTTTACTTGCAAACCCTGATGCTCCAGCCGGTCTTAGCGGTTTGTTCTATACAGGTGATTTCACTCAATTAGGTATTCAGGCACTTGGTGTTGTAACAGTAGCTATTTATGCAGTGATTATGATGGTAATAACATTTATGATAATCAAAAAGACAAACGGACTTCGTGCTTCTGCTGAAGATGAGCTTGCAGGTCTTGATTTGACTGAGCATGGTCTTCCAAGTGCGTATGCTGATTTTGCTCCTGCAACTCATGCTTACGGCTCTTATGACGTTGAAAGCGTTGTTATAGGCGAAGTTCCTGTTGCTGAAGCAGTTGAAGTTAAGGAAATGCCAAAAGCAGCAGCTCCTGTTTCAAAAGACGGCGTAAAGATGACAAAAGTTGAAATTGTATGCAAAGAAAGAATGCTTGAAAATCTCAAGAACGCTATGATTTCAATCGGTATTACCGGTATGACAGTATCACATGTTATGGGCTGCGGTATACAAAAAGGTAAACCTGAATATTATCGTGGTGTTGAAGTTGAACCTTCACTCCTGCCAAAAATTCAGGTTGATATCGTAGTTTGCGAAGTTCCTGTTTCAAAAGTTATTGAAACCGCTAAAAAGGTTCTTTACACAGGTCACATTGGTGATGGTAAAATCTTTGTTTACGACGTTGAAAACGTTGTAAAGGTAAGAACCGGCGAAGAAGGTTACGACGCATTACAAGATGTTGAATAGTCCTTTTTATAAATTTTCACAGAGTAATTCAGTTGCCGAAAGGTGGCTGGATTACTTTGTGGTAACCCCCTAAATTTTTGAGGTGCAATTAATGAAAATGAATAGAATACAAAAAGGTTTATACGATTCCATTTTTGAGCATGATGCTTGCGGAATCGGTGCCGTTATCAATATAAACGGCGAAAAAAATCACAAAGTTGTTGATGATGCTTTAAAAATTGTAGAGAAGCTCGAGCACAGAGCCGGTAAAGATGCCACAGGCGAAACCGGTGACGGTGTTGGAATTATGCTTCAGATATCTCACAACTTTTTTAAAAATCAAGAGAGAAGTCTTGGTATAAAATTAGGTAATGAAAGAGATTACGGCGTGGGTATGTTCTTCTTCCCTGCCGATACTTTGAAAAGAAATCTCGCTAAAAAAATGTTTGAGGTAATTACTAAAAAAGAAGGGCTTGAATTCCTGTGCTGGAGAGATGTCCCTGTTAATCCGGATATCCTCGGTTATAAAGCACGCAACTGTATGCCTCATATTTCACAATGTTTTATTCGTCGCCCAAAAAATGCAAAATCAGACCTCGATTTTGACAGAAAGCTCTATGTAATCCGGAGAGTTTTTGAACAGAGTAATGACGACACATATGTACCATCACTTTCCTGCAGAACTATTGTTTATAAAGGAATGTTTTTGGTTAATCAACTTCGAGAATTCTATCTTGATTTACAAGATGAAAACTATTATTCTGCAATAGCGCTTGTACATTCAAGATTTTCTACTAATACAAATCCAAGCTGGGAAAGAGCTCATCCAAACAGATTTATTGCTCATAACGGCGAAATCAATACAATCCGCGGTAACGTTGACAGAATGTTAGCGCGTGAAGAAACAATGCATTCTGATGTAATGGCTGATGAAATGGCAAAAATTCTCCCTGTTGTGAACAGCGAGGGTTCTGACTCTGCAATGCTTGATAACACACTTGAATTTCTTGTTATGAACGGTATGGACTTGCCGCTGGCTATGATGATTGTTATCCCTGAGCCTTGGAGAAACGACAAAAATATGCACTATTCAAAGCGTGATTTATATGAATATTACGCTACAATGATGGAACCATGGGATGGCCCTGCCTCAATTCTTTTCTCAGATGGAGACTTGGTAGGTGCAACACTTGACAGAAACGGTCTTCGTCCGTCAAGATATTACATCACTAACGACGGTTATCTTGTTCTTGCATCGGAAGTCGGTGTTCTTGAATTTGATGAAAAGACAATTGTCAAAAAATCACGTCTTGAGCCGGGAAAAATGCTTCTTGTTGATACAAAAAACAAGAGAGTTGTAAACGATGAAGAGTTAAAGAATTATTATGCTTCACGTCAGCCATATGGTGAGTGGATTGACAGAAATCTCATTCACCTACGTGACCTTAAAATTCCAAATCAAAAAGTTGAAATGCATTCTCAGGAACAACGCGACAAGCTTTTTAAAGCCTTTGGTTATACCTACGAAGATGTAAACACCGCTATATTACCAATGGCTGCTAATGGTGTTGAACAAACTGCTGCTATGGGTGTTGATATTCCGCTTGCAGTTCTCTCAGACAAGCACCAGCCTTTATTTAATTACTTTAAACAGGTATTTGCTCAGGTTACAAATCCGCCTATTGACGCTATAAGAGAAGAAATTGTAACAGATTCAACTGTTTATATCGGCTCGGATGGCAATCTTTTAAAAGAATGTCCTGAAAACTGTACAGTTATGGAGATTAAGAATCCGATTTTAAGCGGTGTTGATATGCTTAAAATCAAAAATCTTGACCGCGAAGGATTTAAGGTACAGACAGTTTCTCTTTTATATTACAAGAGTCTTTCACTTGAAAAAGCGATTGAACAATTATATGTAAACTGCGACAGAGCTTATAAAAACGGCGCAAACATCATTATTCTTTCAGATAAAGGCGTTGATGAAAACCATGTTGCTATCCCCTCTTTACTTGCTGTTTCTGCAGTTGAACAGCATCTTATAAGAACAAAGAAAAGAACAGCTGTGTCAATTATTCTTGAAAGCGCTGAGCCAAGAGATGTTCATCATTTTGCAACCCTTTTAGGTTTTGGTGCTCGAGCAATTTATCCTTATCTTGCGCATGAAACTATCAATGAGTTGATTGAGAAAAAACTGCTTAATAAAGATTTCTATGTCGCTGTTGATGACTATAATTCAGCAATTCTGCATGGAATTATCAAGATTGCATCTAAAATGGGTATATCTACCTTGCAGTCTTATCAATCTGCACAGATTTTTGAGATAATAGGCATCAAAAAGCAAGTAGTAGATAAATATTTCACAAACACTGTCAGCCGAGTTGAAGGTATCGGTCTTGAAGAAATTGATGACGGTGTAAAATGGCGTCATTCGCATGCTTTCGACCCGCTCGGACTCGGTGTCGATACTACACTTGACAGCTCGGGTGCTCATAATCTTCGTAGCGGTGCTGACAAAGATGACCACTTATACAATCCTAAGACAATCGTTATGCTTCAGCAGGCTACAAGAAGCGGTGATTATAAGAAATTTAAAGAGTTTTCTGCTCTTGTTGATGAAGAAACAACACCGCATACATTACGCGGTTTGCTTGAATTTAATAAAGAAAATGCAACATCTATTTCAATTGACGAAGTTGAGTCTGTTGACAGTATTGTAAAACGCTTTAAAACAGGTGCTATGTCATACGGTTCAATTTCCAAAGAAGCACATGAATGTATGGCTATCGCGATGAACATTTTAGGTGGCAAATCAAATTCAGGTGAAGGCGGCGAGCTTCCGGAAAGATTAAAATCTGACCGTTGCAGTGCAATTAAACAGGTTGCATCAGGTAGATTCGGCGTTACAAGCGAATACCTTGTAAGTGCTAAAGAAATTCAAATTAAAATGGCACAGGGTGCAAAGCCTGGCGAAGGCGGACACTTACCTGGTAAAAAAGTATATCCATGGATTGCGAAAACAAGATATTCTACACCAGGCGTTTCACTTATTTCTCCCCCACCTCATCACGATATTTATTCAATTGAAGATTTGGCTCAGTTGATTTATGACCTTAAAAATGCTAATAAAGATGCAAGAATTTCTGTAAAACTTGTATCCGAATCAGGCGTCGGCACTATCGCAGCAGGTGTAGCTAAAGCAGGCGCTCAGGTAGTATTGATTTCAGGTTATGACGGCGGTACAGGTGCAGCACCCAAATCTTCAATTCATAATGCCGGTCTTCCTTGGGAGCTTGGTGTTGCTGAAACTCATCAGACACTTATTCAAAACGGATTACGTTCAAGAGTTGTAATTGAAGCAGACGGTAAGCTTATGACAGGTCGAGATGTCGCTATTGCCGCAATGCTCGGCGCTGAAGAATTCGGCTTTGCAACTGCTCCATTAGTTACTATGGGTTGTATTATGATGCGTGTATGTAACCTTGATACCTGTCCTGCTGGTATTGCAACACAAAACCCTGAGCTTACAAAGAGATTTAAAGGTAAACCTGAATATATCGTAAACTTTATGCGTTTTGTTGCTGAGGAATTGCGCGAGATTATGGCTGAACTAGGAATCAAATCGCTTGACGAGCTTGTAGGCAGAAGTGATTTACTCAGAAAACGCAAAAAGAGCGTTACTGAACGTGCTTTGACAATTGATATGTCTAAAATCATTGATTCCTCATTCGCAAATGAGAAAGAAAATCACTTTATTGCCGATAAAGCTTATGACTTTAAACTCGAAGAAACAATTGATGAAGAAAAAATCATCAATAAGCTTCTCCCTCTTGTTAAAAAAGGCAAAAAAGGTGAAGTTGATATTGATATCACCAGCACAGACAGAACTGTTGGTACGCTTTTCGGTGCTGAAATTACAAGACTTAAAGGTAATTCCTTGCCTGATGACAGCTATGTTGTAAACTGTCATGGCGGTGGCGGTCAGTCATTCGGTGCATTTATTCCAAAAGGACTTACTTTGCGTGTTGAAGGTGACTCAAATGACTATTTCGGTAAAGGTCTTTCGGGCGGTAAATTAGTTATTTTCCCACCAAAGGAAAGCACTTTCAAAGCAGAAGAAAACATCATCATAGGTAACGTTGCACTTTACGGTGCCACTGATGGTTATGTATTCATCAATGGTGTTGCAGGCGAACGTTTTTGTGTAAGAAACTCAGGTGCTAAGGCAGTTGTTGAGGGTGTCGGCAACCACGGTTGTGAATATATGACAGGCGGTGTTGCTGTAATTCTCGGTAAAGTCGGTAAAAACTTTGCTGCAGGTATGAGCGGCGGTATCGCATTTGTTCTTGATGAAAATCATGACCTTTATCAGAGTGTTAACAAAGAACTTGTTACTATTGAAAAAGTAACCGAAAAACACGATATCAACGAACTCAAGAATTTAATAGAGATGCATTACAAAGAAACTTCTTCTCAAAAAGCAAAAGAAATCTTAAAAAACTTCGAATATTATATTACAAAGTTTAAAAAAATTCTTCCGGTTGACTATAACAAGATGCTCCAGGCTATTTCTGCTATGGAAGAAAAAGGTATGAGCCGCGAAGAGGCTGAAATTGAAGCTTTCTATGCTAATGTAAATTAAGGAGGTAACTGAAATGGCTAAACCAACAGGTTTTATGGAATACAACAGAGAAAGCAACGTT
>JBGVHY010000258.1:0-6023 GCA_045122755.1 Acutalibacteraceae bacterium
GATGTGATAAGATTTGCTCCGCTACTCTTAACTGCGGTAATGCTGTCAGTACCAACTGTAAGAGTTGAGCCTTCTGCGTAATAGTTTGTATTTGTATCCCAATCAATAATTGTATCGGTTGTTGTTGAGCTAGAGCCTGAAGCAGTTGTATTTGTAACAACCTGACTGCTACTTGTTGTAGAAACAGTTGCCTGTGTTGTACCTACTACAACACCTGAATCCTCGGTTTTCTTACCGCCGTAAATTGGATCATCGATCCAGTTCTGTGCCATATCAGCACCGTCAGATAAGCCTTTGCCATACCAATAGTTGTATGAGTCAAACAAAGTTTTGTTGTGGGTAGCGCCTGAATTAGGCTTCTGATATACACGGATATAGTCTATAAGCAAGTGCTGCGGCCATTCATCCGAATAAAAACGATATTCTGTACCTGCACCGCCAATAGCATAGTTAAGCAGGAAGTAATGTTCAAAATCATTGAAAGGGTTGCCCTTTGTTTCGAGCTGTGTTTTGTACATCTTATACCACTCATTATCGGTACCACCGCATTTTTGTGCAGCTTTTTTCAGGAGAGCTTCATCTGATGTATCAACAGTAATACGAACAACGCCGTCCATAGTGAACTGGATCTGATTTTCTTCCCAGATCATACCATAGGTATGCCATTCATATCCAAGTGGCTGACCCTTTAAGCTGTAGATGTTACCCGGATCAATAGGCATATCCCGGAACTCACCAGCGTCGCTCTTTGGACCACAATGAAGATGAACTTCGTATTCTTTATCTTTATTCTTTTTTCCAAACGGTGAAACTGTTTCGTTTGCAGAGTTTACGCACATCATTTCCATGAAGTCGATCTCACCGCAAGCAGGCCAGTTTGAACCGCCCCGATTAGGATCTTCACCGTATTTATCCCAGCCGCAGGTCCAGAATGCCGGCCAAGATGAGCAAGCAGTAGGAAGCTTCGCTCTTACTTCAACCATACCATATTTGAAAACTTGCTTACCTGAACCTTCAATTGACGCACTTTTTACATCTCTGGTGTTGGTTGAAACCTGACCTGCCGGCATAACATTACCTCTCTCATCAACAACAGTACATTCGCCGAGGATGTCAAGCATACCATCGTGAACAGATGCATTGTTAAGCGAATAAGTCTGTCTTTCACCATTGCGGACGCCCTGATCAAGTGTCCAGTTCCAAGGGTTTACACCGGCACCGTCAAACTCATCTGACCAGACGAGCGTATAATCGTCTGCTGCTACTGATACCGATACTGCAACTGCAGTAGAGGTAAAAATCAAACAGAGAGATAAAATTGTGGCTAATAGTTTTTTCATAATAAATCTCCTTTACTAAGAACTTTTTAACGAAGCATATACGTTCTACTCCATTTAAACTAATTTAATTATAAAACAGGTTTTGGAACTTATCAATCGTCCTCAAAGGCAACATATATCAGCACAAATTCTCCGTGCAGGTGAATTGTTGTCCAAAGCAAAACTCCTCTCGGTTTTACACCGAAAGGAGCTTTAAATTTAAAACTAAATTTTATATTTCTCAGCGAATTTTTCTGCATCTTCTATAAGCTTATTGAATTTTTCATCTGCGCGAAAATCCTCAAGATCATCCGCGGAAAAATAATCGCGGAATATTTCAGGGTAAATATCGGTAGTTTTACCTGTTTCAAAATCAAGACCTTTAAACCAGCTGTCAGTAAATTTTTGAATAGGGTTTCTGTAATGTTTCTTATAATACTCTACCGCTTCGCTGAGTGCCTCGAACGCAGAATCTTCGTTGCCCATGCGCCAATAGCACATAGCGCATCTCGACTTTGCTCTGCAAACTAAAGCATTAAACTCGCAAAAGTCATGCTCACCGAAAACGGTTTTGAGTACATTAACATAACGTTCATATGATTCAAGCAGTCCTGCATTGTCGTAAATTCGTTCATAATTCTCGCACATAACAAACAGACATTTAAAGATAGAATACATTGTACGCGCAATATAGACATGCAACCATTCATCAGGCGAGGCAATACAGGAAAGTGTTTCAAAAGCACACCAAATAGTCGGCTGGTTTTCGGCAAGGTGCATTGCCTTGTCCGGCTTTCCGATTGCGGTATAGTACTTTACCATTGTGATAATTACCGCATATATACGTCCATTCTCAGGGCAATTTGCGATAAAACGGTCACTTAAGGTTTCAAGCAGACCTAAATCCTTAGGATTGTTTTCAAGAGCGATGGAATTTATATACCATTCTATTATCTTATAATTACCCGGCAGTTTTTCATAAGCCTCGAAAATAAGCTGTTTTGCCTCTTCGTAGCGGTGATTGAAAATCAACAAGTTATAGTTTGCTTCAACATATGCCTCATACTGCTGATCCGTTTGAACACGGTCAAAAAACAAATCATCAACGGTAACACCAAAAAATGACGCGATTTTAGGTAACATATAAACATCAGGCACACGAGTGCCGTTTTCCCATCTGGAAACCGTCTGATGACTTATATGCATATGCTCTGCAAATTCGCGCTGAGTGAAATTGTGCCTCTGCCGAAGTGCTTTAATGTTTTCATTAATACAGTAGTCCATTTCATAACCTTCTCTTCATATATTTATTTAATTATAACTTTTAACCGATAAAAAATCAAGTTATTGTATTGATGAACAAAAATACCGCGCAAAGCTGCTTGCCTTACGCGGTAAAAATTAACCTACATTATTAACCCTGTTTGTATCATCAGGAATATTGATTCGCTCAATGTCTGCGCCGATTGCAGTAAACTTTTCAACAAAATCCTCATAGCCTCGGTCAATAAGATGAATATTCTCAATCTCGGTAACGCCGTCAGCTACAAGACCTGCAATTATCATTGCAGCGCCTGCACGAAGATCGACCGCCTTAACAGGTGCGCTTTTAAGCTTTTCAACACCCTCAACAACAGCAACCTTGCCGTCTACCTTGATTTTAGCACCCATTCTGTCAAGATAATCAATATATTTAAATCGCGAATCCCATACCGCCTCGGTTACCATAGAAGTACCGTTTGCAATTGTAAGCAGAGTTACCATCTGCGGTTGCATATCAGTCGGGAAACCCGGGTGAGGCTGGGTTTTAACATTGCATTTTTTAAGCTCGCCTTTACGGTAAACTCTTACCGCCTCGTCGTATTCCTCGACAACTGCGCCTGTTTCCTCTAATTTTGCAGAAATTGATTCAAGATGTTTCGGAATAACATTCTCAATTATTACATCGCCGCCTGTTGCCGCAGCAGCAACCATATAAGTGCCTGCTTCAATCTGGTCAGGAATAATCGAATAAGTAGTCGAGCCGAGTGTCGGCACACCCGAAATTTTAAGCACATCAGTACCGGCGCCGCGAATATCAGCACCCATCGAATTTAAGAAATTCGCAAGGTCAACAATATGAGGCTCTTTAGCCGCATTTTCAATAATAGTTCTGCCTCTTGCCTTTACAGCCGAAAGCATAATATTAATAGTAGCGCCTACGGAAACGGTATCAAGATAGATAACCGTTCCGACAAGTCTGTCTGCCTTGATATCCATCATGCCGTCAACCTTATCAATGGTTGCACCGAGTGCTTCAAAGCCTTTTTCGTGCAAATCAAGCGGTCTTGCGCAGAAATCACATCCGCCCGGAGGAGCGACCTTAGCTTTTTTAAATCTGCCGAGCATAGCACCCATAAAATAACTTGAAGCTCTTGTTTTTTTAGTCATTTCATAGGTTACAATATGAGTATTAACACCTCTTGGGTCAATCTCAACGGTAGATTTATTAAGATAGCGCACCTTTGCACCGAGTTCCGTTAAAATTTTAAGTAATACATTAACATCCGAAATATTAGGAACATTTTCGATTCTGCAAACCCCGTCGCTAAGTAGAGCAGCAGGAATAATAGCAACAGCGGCATTTTTCGCACCGCTGATATAAACTTTACCTTTTAAAGGATTTCCACCTTTTACAAGTAGCTTTTCCAAGAGTTAAGACACCTCTTTGCATCATAATCTGAATTTATATAAATTAACGTAATAATCAAAAAAACATCAAAAACCAATAAAAAACCGCATAAAAAGGACATTATGCGAGTCACGTGTAATATTAGTCTTTGCTTATTGATATAGATTATAACACACATCTTTGAAAAAATCTACTATATTTTTAAAAAAATCCACAATATATTGTTATTTTAATAAAATTTATTGACTATATTTTTGATTTCTGTTAGAATAAAGGTATAAAATAATAAGAAAAGAGATTATTCCTATGCAGAATTATGTAATTATAACCGATTCGACTGCCGACCTTCCAAAAGCAGTAATTGATGAATTAGGAGTTACCGTTATTCCGCTGCAATATATTATAAACGGTGAAACCTTTACTGACATCGCCGAAGAAGGTGACGCACCTATCAAAGCGCTTTACCAAAAAATGCGTGACGGCGCAACCTCGACCACAAGCCAGATTACCTTGCAGACATTTCTTGATACATTTTCTGAGATTCTCAAAGAAGGCAAAGATATTCTTTATGTAGGATTTTCAAGCGGTCTTTCGGGAACTGTCGGACAGGCAATGCTAGCTTCAAAAGAGCTTAAAGAGGAATTCCCTGACAGAAAAGTTGTAGTTGTTGATACTCTCGCGGCTTCGCTCGGCGAAGGTATGCTCGTTTACTACGCAGCAAAAATGAAATCCGAAGGCAAATCGCTCGAAGAAGTTGCGCAGTGGGTTGAAAGTAATAAATTAAGACTTGCTCATTGGTTTACAGTTGATGACCTTGTTTATTTAAAACGTGGCGGTCGTGTTTCACCTGCTGTTGCAGTTATCGGCGGCTTGCTTGGTATCAAACCCGTAATGCACGTTGATGATGAGGGTCACCTTACCCCTGTTACCAAGGTAAGAGGTAGAAAGGCTTCTCTTGATGAACTTGTAAAAAGAGCAGGCGAAACCATTGAAGATGCCCAAAGCCAGACTGTTTTTATCTGCCATGGTGATTGCATTGAAGACGCTGAGTATTTATCAAAACGCGCTAAAGAAGAGCTCGGTGTTAAAGAAGTTATCATCGGCTACACAGGGCCTGTAATCGGTTCTCACTCAGGTCCGGGTACAATCGCGCTTTTCACTCTTAACAAGAACCGCGACTAAATTTTACAAATAAAATCACGAATACACCCCTTTTTGCTGTTAATACTAACTGTGAAGGGGTGTTTTTTATGGATGAAAAAGATTATATAACAAATCTGCTTGATGATAAAATGCTTTTTGATGAAATTCTGCCGAGTGTTGGTGTTTCAAGCACCGACGCCGAAGAGCTCGAAGAAGAATACAAATCAGGCATAAAATATGAAAAAGGACTTAAAAATCATAAAAGAAAAAACAGTTTATTTTAAATTAAAAAGCCTTCCGCAGAAGGCTTTTTGTTTTTATTTCTTATCAAATGCAGGGTTGAACGCGTAAAAGTTTTTACTGTCAAGCGTATCCTGCACTCTGCGCATTGCTTCGCCGAAACGCTGAAAATGCACAATTTCACGTTCGCGCAAAAATTTAATCGGGTCGCGAACATCAGGATCGTCAATTAAACGCAAAAGATTGTCATAAGAAAGCCTTGCTTTTTGCTCGGCAGCGAGGTCTTCGGATAAGTCTGCTAGCACATCGCCTGTTGATGCAATAGTTTCAGCAGAGAACGGTGTTCCCGAAGCCGCCTGCGGATAAATACCCGCTGTATGGTCAACAAAGTAGGTGTCGAATCCGTCTTTCTTAATCTGATCAATTGTCATATTTTTTGTCAGCTGGTGAAGAATGGTTGAAATCATTTCTTCATGAGCAAGTTCCTCAGTGCCGACATCGGTTAAAATTGCCTTAACTTCGCTATGAGGCATAGCAAAACGTTGCGAAAGATAGCGCGTTGCAGCACCTTTTTCGCCATGAGGACCGCCAAGTTGAATTTAGATATAGCCGAGGCGGTCGAATTGACTACCTCGGCTATAATTTTATGC
>JBGVHY010000259.1:0-7595 GCA_045122755.1 Acutalibacteraceae bacterium
CTCGCCAAACGAGAATTTATAGCCTTCCTTAGCCTTTTTACCTGGACCTGCAAGACATTCCCATTCGTCATCACCTAAATTTTTAAGCAAAAGGAATTCAACAACAGCATCTGTATCAATACGAGTACCGTAGATAGGGGCAGGAATAACCTTAGTGTTGTTAAGTACTAAACAATCGCCTTCGTGTAAATAATCAATTATATCATAAAAATGCTTATGCTCAATTTCACCTGTATTTTTATTAAGCAGCATCAGTCGTGATTCTTCTCGTTTTTCTGAAGGGTGCTGAGCAATCAATTCTTCAGGCAAATCGTAATAAAAATCCTGCTTTCTCATATTGACATTCCTTTCATATTATGATAAAATATATCGAAAATAGTAATTAAAATCGGGTATTATGGATATTTTCTAAGACGTATGTTTTATATTATATTGCATTTGCTCACATTTTACAAGAATTTTTTATAATTTATTTATAGATAGGAAGGTTCATTTATGAAAAAGTACAAAGTAGGTATTGTTGGTGCAACAGGTATGGTAGGTCAGCGTTTTGCCGTTTTACTTGAAAACCATCCTTGGTATGAAGTAGTAGCTTTAGCTGCTTCTCCGCGTTCTAAAGGCAAAACCTATAAAGAGGCTGTTGGCGTACGTTGGGCTTTAGAAGAGCCGATGCCTAAATCAATGGAAGACCTCGTTATTTATGATGCAACTGCTGATATTGATGAAATCACTTCTGTTGTTGATTTTGTTTTCTGTGCAGTTGATATGAAAAAAGACGAAATCAAGGCTCTCGAGATTGAATATGCTAAACACGAATGCCCTGTTATTTCAAACAACTCTGCTCACAGAGGTACAAAAGACGTTCCTATGATCGTTCCTGAGCTTAACCACGAGCATGCTGAAATTATTGAAGCTCAGAGAAAACATCTTGGCACAAAACGCGGCTTTGTAGCAGTTAAATCAAACTGTTCATTGCAGTCTTATGTTCCTGCTCTTTACCCGTTACACGAGAAATTCGGCGTTAAAGACGTTCTCGTTTGTACATATCAGGCAATCTCAGGTGCAGGTAAGACATTTGATACATGGCCTGAAATGGTAGATAACGTTATCCCGTTTATCGGCGGCGAAGAAGAAAAATCAGAACAGGAACCACTCAAAATCTGGGGTAAAATCGAAGGTGAAGAAATTGTTCCTGCAACTACTCCGAACTTTACCGCTCAGTGTATCCGTGTACCTGTTTCAAACGGTCACTTAGGTGCTGTGTTTGTAAACTTTGAAAAGAAACCTTCTAAAGAAGAAATGATTGAAATCTGGAAAAATTATTCTTCAGTCCCACAGGAGCTTAAACTCCCATCTGCTCCTGAGCATTTCTTATATTATTATGAAGAAGATAATATGCCTCAGATTAAACTCAACCGTATGAATGAAAACGGTATGGCTGTTTCAATCGGCAGACTCAGAGAAGATACTCAGTATGACTACAAATTTGTATGTCTTTCACACAATACTTTAAGAGGTGCAGCCGGCGGTGCGGTACTTATGGCTGAGCTTCTTACAGCTAAAGGTTATATGGACTAATTTTAAAGGAGTGCATAACTTATGAAAAAAACAGTTTTTACAGGCGCAGGCGTTGCAATTGTAACTCCTATGAACGAAGACGGTACTGTAAATTACGAAAAAATCAAAGAAATCATTGATTTTCAGATAGAAAACGGAACTGACGCAATTATCACTTGTGGCACTACTGGCGAAAGCGCTACTATGTCACATGAAGAGCATAAACAGGTTATGAAGTTTATGATTGAGTATGTTAACAAGAGAGTTCCTGTAATCGCAGGCACAGGCTCAAACGAGACCTATTTTGCTGCGGACCTTTCTCAGTATGCTGAAGAATGCGGTGCTGACGCACTTCTGTTAGTTACTCCTTATTACAATAAAACCTCTCAGGAAGGCTTAATTGCTCATTTCAATTACATAGCTGACAGAGTTAATATCCCGATTATTCTTTATAACGTTCCATCAAGAACAGGTCTCAACATTCAGCCTGCAACTTATAAAGAACTTGCTAAGCACCCTAATATTGTTGCTACCAAAGAAGCATCGGGCGACATTTCTCAAGTTGCTAAAATTGCTGAAATTTGCGGAGATGAGCTTGATATCTATTCAGGCAATGATGATCAGATAGTCCCTATCCTCTCTCTCGGCGGTAAAGGCGTAATCTCTGTCCTTTCAAACGTTTGCCCTAAAGAAACTCATCAGATTTGTGAAGAGTTCTTTAACGGTAATGTTAAAAAAGCGTGTGAATTACAACTTGAGTATCTCGAACTTATCAATAACCTTTTCTGCGAGGTAAACCCAACCCCTGTTAAAGAGGCTATGAATATGATGGGATTTGAGGTTGGCGACTGTCGTTTACCACTCGTTAGACCTACTGATGCTAATCAGAAAAAGATTTTTGATTCACTTAAAAAACATGGTCTTGTAAAATAAATTCTTAAAATCACAAAGGATGTGTAACTTTTGACTGATATTCTTCTTGTCGGTGCTTGTGGAAAAATGGGCAAGGTAATTGCTGATTGCGTTTCAAAACGTGATGATTGCAAAATCGTTGCAGGTGTGGACCCGTTGGCTGAACAGTATGCTGACTTCCCTGTTTACTCTACTTGTGATGATGTAAAAGAAAAGGTTGATGTAATAATTGACTTTTCTCACCCGTCAGCACTTGAAGGAATATTAAATTATTCTGTTAGAAACAGTGTACCTGTTGTAATTGCAACAACAGGTATGGACGAAAAACATATTGAGATGATTAACGAGGCTTCACATAGTGTCCCTGTATTCTTTACTTACAATATGTCGCTCGGTGTAAATTTGCTTGCTGAACTTGCAAAAAAAGCCACTGCTGTTCTCTCAAATGATTTTGATATTGAAATCGTTGAAGCACATCATAATCAGAAACTTGATGCGCCATCAGGTACTGCAATTATGCTTGCAGATGCTATTAATGAAACACTTGATAACGAATATTCCTATGAATATGATCGTCATTCAAAGAGAGCTAAACGACCGAAGAAAGAAATCGGTATGCACGCTATTCGTGGCGGTACAATTGTAGGTGAACATCAGATAATTTTTGCCGGACGTGATGAAATTGTTACACTTTCTCACTCTGCACGTTCAAAAGAAATTTTTGCAGTAGGTTCTGTAAATGCTGCAATTTATCTTAAAAATCAAGACAAAGGAATTTTCAATATGTCTGATATGTTATCAGACAAATAATTTCTTTGGAGGTCCTTCACTTGTCAGAATTTAATTTTTCTATCAAAGAGGACGTTACACAAATAAATGTTTATAAAATGCCTGCTGAAACATGTTTTTTATCACTGCTTTTCAGCAGGTTTTTTCTTGAAAATATTGAAATCGATATGATTTCACGACCACTTACTCATACGTTCAATACTCACCTGTCATTCACCGTCGATGATAATAATTTAAAAGATGCGGTACGAATTTTAACAGAATTCAAACAACAATTCCCTGATTTGAAATTTTCAATCTGTGCGAGCAATACAAAAATCAGTATAAGTACAGATAAATCAAGTAAATCTACGATAGCCGCCGTAGTTTTTGACAAGTTTTGCTCATTAAACATCGAAATTTTGCTAATATCAGCCGGAGAAAATGAATTATCATTGCTTATTTCAAATTCGGCAGTACTAACAGCAAAATACGCACTTGAGGATATCAAAAATGAATGACAAAAATCCCTATGTTCTAATGAACATAGGGATTTTTTAAATCAATCAAGATTTAATTATTTATTACCATACAAGTCGCCGAGACGGAGGAGATGATTGTATCTTTCAACTGATGTTTCTTCAGCTTTTGTGAACAACTCTTCTGCTCTATCTGGGAATGAACGTGTAAGAGATGAGTATCTTGCTTCGTTCATAATGAAGTCACGGTAGCTTGTTGTAGGAGCTTTGCTATCCATTGAGAATGGGTTCTTTCCTTCTGCTTTGAGTGCAGGGTTGAAGCGGAACATATTCCAGTAACCGCAGTCAACAGCCTTCTTCATTTCAGACTGGCAGTTAACCATACCACCCTTAATCGAGTGCATCTCACAAGGAGCATAACCGATGATAAGTGATGGACCCGGATAAGCTTCAGCTTCACGGATTGCTTTAAGAGTCTGATTTGCATCAGCGCCCATAGCGATCTGAGCTACATAAATGTAACCGTATGACATTGCGATTTCAGCAAGGCTCTTCTTAGCAATTGCTTTACCTGCAGCTGCGAACTGAGCAACCTGACCGATATTAGAAGCTTTTGAAGCCTGACCACCTGTATTTGAGTAAACCTCAGTATCAAATACCATAATGTTTACATCTTCGCCTGATGCGAGAACGTGGTCAACACCGCCAAAGCCGATATCGTAAGCCCAACCGTCACCACCGAAGATCCATACAGATTTCTTGTTGAGGTATTCTTTGTTAGCAAGAACGTCATTGCAGATATCGCAATTAGCATTCTGAGCTTCAAGAGCAGCGATAAGAGCTTTAGAAGCAGTAGAGTTTTTCTCACCGTCATTAACTGTAGCAAGATATTCTTCAGCAGCAGCTTTAACATCAGCAGCAGCCTTATCAGATGCAGCAATCTGTTTAACGTCGTCAATAAGTCTTTCTCTAATAGCTTTCTGACCGAGGTACATACCGTAACCATGCTCAGCGTTATCTTCAAACAATGAGTTAGCCCAAGCTGGACCCTTACCCTCTTTGTTTACAGTGTAAGGTGATGTAGCAGCAGGACCACCCCAGATTGAAGAACAACCTGTTGCGTTAGAGATGTACATTCTGTCACCGAACAACTGAGTAATAAGACGAGCGTAAGAAGTTTCAGCACAACCTGCACAAGAACCTGAGAACTCGAGTAATGGCTGTTTATACTGTGAAGTAATAGCATTGATGTTAGCTGTTACTTCTTCTTTCTCTGTAACGTTAGCTACACAGTAATCAAATACTGCCTGCTGATCGTCCTGAGATTCACGAGATACCATTGTGAGTGATTTTGTAGGACATACGCCAACACAAACACCACAACCCATACAATCCATCGGAGATACTGCAAGAGTATAAGCATAGCTTGTCTTAAGAACCGGTTTAGCACCGATTTTGATATTTGAAGGAGCTGCCTTAACTTCCTCTTCTGAAAGAGCATAAGGTCTGATAGTAGCGTGTGGGCAAACAAACGCACACTTGTTACAGCCTACGCAAGTATCAGGATTCCATTCAGGAACATTAACTGCAACACCACGTTTTTCGTAAGCAGCAGCACCCTGCTCAAATGTACCGTCGGCATGGTCAACGAAAGCTGATACAGGAAGTGAGTCACCGTCCATTTTTGCAACAGGTTTCATAATACCGTCAACCATTTTAACGAGCTTAGCAGCGCCCTCTGATTTCTCATCAACAGTATCATCAGTAGCGTTAGCCCAGTCAGCAGGAACATCAATCTTCTGGAATGCACCAAAGCCGGCATCAATAGCCTTATGGTTCATATCAACGATGTTCTGACCTTTTTTAAGGAATGACTTAGTAGCTGCATCTTTCATATACTGGATTGCTTCGTCCTTAGGAAGAACGTTAGCAAGAGCAAAGAAAGCAGCCTGAAGAATTGTATTAGTTCTCTTACCGAGACCGATTTCAACAGCCAAATCAATAGCATTAACAGTGTAAAGCTGAACATTGTTCTTGGCAATATACTGTTTTGTTTCAGCATTGAGGTGTTTGTCAAGTTCTTCAGCAGACCACTGGCAGTTGATAAGGAATACACCGCCCGGTTTTACGTCGTTAACCATCTTGTATCCTTTGAGAATATATGATGGATTGTGACAAGCAACGAAGTCAGCCTTATTTATGTAATAAGGGCTCTTAATCTGCTTGTCGCCGAAGCGTAAGTGAGAAATTGTAATACCACCGGTTTTCTTTGAGTCATACTGGAAGTATGCCTGAACATATTTATCAGTATGGTCACCGATGATTTTGATTGAGTTTTTGTTTGCACCAACAGTACCGTCACCGCCGAGACCCCAGAATTTACATTCAATAGTACCTTCAGCAGCAGTGTTTGGTGATGGTTTCTCCTCGAGTGAGAGATTAGTAACATCATCACAGATACCGATTGTGAACTGATTTTTAGGTTCATCTTTAGCTAATTCCTCATATACAGCGAATACGCTTGACGGAGGAGTATCTTTTGAACCAAGACCGTAACGGCCGCCTACAACCTTAGCGTCAACACCCTTAGTAGCAAGAGCAGTAACAACATCAAGATAAAGAGGCTCGCCGAGAGCACCAGGCTCTTTTGTTCTGTCAAGAACAGCGATTTTCTTAGCTGTAGCAGGAATAGCTTCAACCAACTTTTCAGCGCAGAACGGACGATAAAGTCTAACTTTTACAAGACCAACTTTTTCGCCAGCAGCTGTTAAGTAGTCGATAACTTCCTCAGCGACGTCACAGATTGAACCCATAGCAACGATAACGCGCTCAGCATCAGGAGCACCGTAGTAGTTGAAGAGTTTATAATCTGTACCGAGTTTAGCATTAACCTTGTCCATATATTCTTCAACGATGCCCGGAACAGCTTCGTAATATTTATTACAAGCTTCTCTGTGCTGGAAGAAGATATCACCGTTTTCGTGCGAACCACGCATAACAGGATGTTCAGGATTTAATGCTCTATCTCTGAATGCCTTAACAGCATCCATATCGCACATTTCTTTAAGGTCTTCATAATCCCAGATTTCAATTTTCTGGATTTCATGAGATGTACGGAAACCATCGAAGAAGTTGATGAAAGGAACTCTGCCTTTAATAGCTGCTAAGTGAGCAACTGCACCGAGGTCCATAACTTCCTGTGTGTTAGTTTCAGCGAGCATTGCAAAGCCTGTCTGACGACAAGCATATACGTCAGAATGGTCACCGAAAATGTTAAGTGCATGTGAAGCTACGCATCGAGCAGAAACATGGAAAACTGTCGGTAGTAATTCACCGGCAATTTTGTACATGTTAGGGATCATAAGTAAAAGACCCTGAGATGCGGTGTAAGTTGTTGTGAGAGCACCTGCGTTAAGTGAACCGTGAACAGTACCTGCAGCACCTGCTTCTGACTGCATTTCGGAAACCTTAACTGTTGTGCCGAAAATGTTTTTGAGGCCCTGTGCTGACCACTGGTCAACATAGTCTGCCATCGGGCTGGACGGAGTAATAGGATAAATACCTGCTACTTCAGTAAACGCATAAGAAACGTGAGCCGCAGCGTTGTTACCGTCCATGGTTTTCATTTTTCTAGCCATTGGATTAATTCCTCCTGAAAAAAGTTTGATTGGAACTTATTAACTTGAGTCAAAAAACTGAACACTATGACCCAAGATTAAAATTTCACATATCTATTCTACTACTTTTTTGTCAAAATGTAAATAGCAAAATCGTTAAAAAAACAAAAAATTCGATTTCTTTTTAATTTTTATTAATAAAATTGGATTTAATATAAAAATTTTATTGAAATTTAAGTAAAAGAGCGCCGAAGCGCTCTTT
>JBGVHY010000260.1:0-5056 GCA_045122755.1 Acutalibacteraceae bacterium
TATAGTAAACGGAATGGTAATGCAGAGGGATGAAAATAACCTCTGCGATGTTTATTTTACAAGTGATACCGAAATAACAAGTGTTTCGGTGAATTGTCAGTTTTCTTCCCCTAATGTTGAAAAGGACGGTGAACGCTGGCACTTAACAGGTATCAGAGTCGGCGGACCTTATAAGCTTACCTTGAACGATACTGTTTTCACCGATATATATGTAGGCGATGTATGGATGCTGACAGGTCAGTCAAATATGCAAGGCATAGGTAGAAGAGTTAATATTCCACATAACAGCAATGAATCAATTCGAGCTTTTTATATGGACGGGCATTGGGATAAGGCTAATCATCCGCTTCACAGAACAGGCGACGCTATGCATAAGGTGCATACCGAAGTTTTAGGTGCTGAGCCTGTGAACTTCAACATAAAAGGTGTAGGTCCGGGACTTTCGTTTGCCAAGAAAATGTATGACCTTACCGCGGTTCCGCAAGGCGTTATCGCTTGTGCGCACGGCGGTACAAACCTTTATGAGCAATGGGACCCGAAGAAATTACCCGAAGGGGCTGACAAGAGCCTTTATGCAGCTGCTGTAGACCGTTTTGAAATGAACGGCGCAAACTGCAAGGGTATCTTTTGGTATCAGGGTTGCTCTGATACTCACGAAGGTCAGGATGTAAAATATACTGATAATATGATAGAGCTTGTTGAGTCTTTCAGAAAGGATTTTAAAGCTGACCTGCCGTTTGTTCAGGTGCAAATTTCAAGAACTTCTTGGGCATCGGTAGATGACAGAGAAGCAAACAAGCGTTGGAGCTCTATTCGTGAGCAACAAAGAACTCTGCATGAGAAAATCGAAAATCTCGATACTGTTCATACCATTGCTTACCGCTTGTCTGACTGTATCCACCTTTGCGCAGATGCTCAAGAAGTCGTAGGTAAAGATGCCGCAGAGGCTATGTTCTGTTTGATAAATGGCAAGCTTTACGGTTGCGTGCCGGGTATAAAGCTTAAAAGCATGGAAATTTATGCAGACGAATTTGATCCGAATATGAGCTACGCTGTTATCGAATATGATAATATTCATGGAAAATTGCTTGATAACGGCAGAGCAATGGGCTTTGATAGAGCTTGGAATCCTGATTACGGTGAACAGTGCGGAATTTCCGATGTTTTCTGTGATGGCAACCGTGTGACAATTCGTTTCGATTACAAAAAAGAGGATATTATCGGTCAGTATTTATGGTACGGACTCGGTAAAAATCCGCCTTGCAATATAGTAGATGAAGCTGGACGCTCTATCCCTGCCTTCGGCCCGATTAAGATTAAAGAGGGTAAAATCGACTAAACTAAAATAGCACTTGTGTTTGAACAAGTGCTTTTTATATATTTGCCTGTTGAAAATAGGGCATATTATGTGGTATACTAATAAAAATTAGAGATTTTGCTCAAAAAGGAGTTCGATATATATGTTAATGAGAGAAATGCAGGACAAAATTTTAAAATTAAAAGAAGAAAAGAATTTCTGCATCCTTGCTCATTCCTATGTTGCAAGAGAAATTATTGAGATTGCCGATATTACGGGCGACTCTTTCGCGCTTGCTCAGAAAGCTATGAAAGTACCGCAGAAAAATCTTTTAATGTGCGGAGTGCGCTTTATGGCTGAAACCGCAAAAATTCTCTCACCTGAGAAAACTGTTTATCTCGCTAACCCGATTGCGGGTTGCCCTATGGCTGAACAGCTTGACTATGACCTGCTTAAAGGTCTTAAGGAGATGTATCCAGACTACACCGTAGCGGCTTATATCAATACAACCGCCGAGCTTAAAACCCTTTGCGATGTATGTGTAACCTCATCGTCAGCGGTTAAGATTATCAATAAAATTGAAAATGATAAAATTCTCTTTATCCCTGATTGCAATCTCGGTGATTATATTTCAAAAATGTTACCGAATAAGGAGTTAAAGCTTGTTAAAGGCGGTTGCCCGACTCACGCAAGAGTTTCCGAAAGAGAAGCTAAACGCGCTAAAGAAGAGCATCCTAATGCAAAAATGCTTGTTCACCCTGAATGTGTTCCGGCGGTTGTCGCACTTGCTGATTACGTCGGCTCAACTTCCGGTATAATGGACTACGCAATAAACAGCGATGCTAAAGAATTTATAATCGGCACAGAAACTTCTATCGAAGAACATCTTAAATATATGTGTCCTGATAAAAAGTTCTACCCGATGCATAAAGATTTGGTTTGCCACAATATGAAATCTATCACTTTGCCTGACGTTTACAACTGCTTGCTTGGTGAAGGCGGCGAAGAGATGATTATGTCGGATGAATTGATTGAAGCGGCAAGAAAACCTATAGATGAGATGATTAGACTTGGATAAGAAAAAAGCGCTTATAGCTATGAGCGGCGGTGTTGACTCCTCTGTTGCGGCTTGCCTTATGGTGGAGCAGGGGTATGACTGCATCGGCGCTACAATGAAGCTTTACGATAATGATGATATCGCTTACGAAACCGCAGAGCAGACCTGCTGCACTCTTTCAGATATTGAAGATGCACGTTCAGTAGCTATGCGGCTTGGATTCCCTTATTATGTTTTTAACTTTAAATCCGAATTTGAGGATAAGGTTATTAATAATTTTATTGATTGCTACCTTTGCGGCAGAACGCCGAATCCTTGCATTGAATGTAACCGTAGTTTAAAGTTTAAGAAGCTGATGCAACGCGCAATGGAGCTTGATATTGACTACGTTGTTACAGGGCACTATGTAAAACGCGAATATGACGAAGCTTCAGGCAGATATTTGCTAAAAAAAGCGGCGGATTCATCAAAAGACCAATCCTATGTCCTTTATTCGCTTACTCAGGAGGAGTTAAAACACGCGTTGTTTCCTTTGGGCGAGCTTACAAAGCCTGAGATTCGCGAGATTGCAAACAAAAAAGGCTTTTTAAATGCAAATAAAAAAGAGAGTCAGGATATATGCTTTGTGCCTGACGGAGATTACGCTTCATTTATCGAAAATCGGATAGGCAAAAGCGTGCAAAAAGGTAATTTCGTTGATAAACAGGGCAAAATTTTAGGCGAGCATCAAGGCATTATCCGTTATACAATCGGTCAGCGAAAAGGACTTGGTATTTCACTCGGAAAGCCTGCTTTTGTTACCGAAATCCGACCCGAAACCGATGAGGTCGTGCTCGGCGAGCCTGAAGATTTGTTGAAAACAAAGCTGGTTGCGGATAATATCAATCTTATCTCGGTTGAGCATCTTTTTGAGCCTGTTAAAATCAAGGCAAAAATCCGCTATTCAAAACAGGAACAGCCTGCAACCGCTTACGAAAAGGACGGCAAGCTTTACATAGAGTTTGACGAACCTCAGAGAGCTATTACCAAAGGTCAGGCGGTAGTTCTTTACGACGGTGACGTGGTAGTCGGCGGCGGAACAATTATTGACTATGAATAAATATTGACATTTTTTTGAAACTCCTTTATACTGTAAGTATGAAGGAGTTTTTCATTTATGAAAGGAGAGCAGAATTATGAAAAAATTGTTTAGTATTGTTTTGTCTGTTATGATTTTGTTATCAGCATTTCCGCTGATGGCTGTTTCGGCTGATGCCGAAAAAATCAAACTGACAGATGCCGAAAATGAAAATGTTTATTATAGCTATGATGCGACAACAAAAACGCTGACGATAAGCGGTACGGGCGCTTATACTACCGATTGCGGAGATAGCATATACAGCGGTATAGGCGGTTTGAAATTTGACAGCTTTTATGTTTTCTACGCTTACAGAAAAATTACTCAAAATATTGTAATTGAAGATGGTATTACCGCAGTTGGCGGAGGTTCGTTTGCTTATTTTAAAAATTTGAAAACAGTTCAATTGCCGCAGACTTTGACAGAAATCCAGCCTTATGCCTTTTATGAATGTTATAACCTCGAAAGCATTAGCTTGCCTGATTCCCTTGAAAAAATCGGTTTTGAGGCTTTTCGCAGCTGCAGGAAAATAAAAGAGCTTAACATTCCGAAAAGCGTTAAGGAAATCGGCGGCAATTTTATTATGGATACGCCTGAGCTTGAAAAATTGACCGTTGACAGCGAAAACAAGTATTTTACTGCGGAAAACAATGTTCTTTATAATAAAGATAAAACAAAACTGTTGGCAGTTGCGCCAAAGCAGACTGAGGTTACAATTCCTACAAGCGTAACCGAAATTTCCTCTCTTGCTTTTGCGCTTTCATGCGTAAAAGAGGTTGTTATTCCAAAATCGGTTACTGATTTCGGTGGAGGTACATTCTATAAATCAGCGCTCGAAAAAATCACCTTTGAGAATGGAATAAAAATTAATAAAATTACATCATTCGGCAGAGAATTCGGCGATGATTCTGCGGAGTATTACGGCGCTTTTGAAGAGTGTGCAAATCTTAAAAGACTTATAATTCCCGATACGGTAGAAACTCTTGGTTTCAGACCGTTTAGCGGTTGTTCTTCGCTAGAATATCTTTACATAGGTAATAAGCTTGAAGATTTTGACTCCGCAAGCTTTTATAACTGCAAATCGCTGAAAAAGATTGTAGTTAATAAAAACAATAAAGTATTCTTCATCAAAAAAGGTGCGCTTTACGAAAAAACTAAATGGAGAAAAAAATCTGTAATCGAGCTTAAATTTGTTCCTGTTAACAAAAAGAGTTTTAAAATTTCAAAAGATACGTATTTAATCGGCGATTTCAGTTTTGCAAACGGTAACATTGAAAAAGTAACTATTCCGAAAAAAGTAGAAATAATTTCAAACGGCGTGTTCTATAACTGTCAAAAGCTCAAATCGGTTACGTTTGCAAAGAATAGCAAGCTTGTTACTTTAGGTTATGGTGCCGAGGACATTTTTAGCAACAAAGACTGTTGTTATGATAAGCCTGAGATTAATAGTTTTGCAATGTTCTATAATTGTAAAAAGCTCAAAAGAGTAGTTTTACCCGACTCGCTTATATCGGCGACAGCTTATCTTTTTGAAAACTGCAAACGCTTAAAATCATTGCATTTCGGCAAGAATTTTGATGATGAA
>JBGVHY010000261.1:0-2879 GCA_045122755.1 Acutalibacteraceae bacterium
ATCACATCAACCGCAACTGCGGCAATCAGCGCGATTGAAACCGCACGAAGCCCGTAAAAAGCGCCATTTACATATTTATTACCCTTGAATTTTTCAAGAATTTTTGAAATAATCATAATCACGACAATCGCGGGAGCGATAAGTCCGAGCGTTGCCACAATACCGCCGAGAATTCCAAAAATATGATTTTCCCCGAACTCATTAAGTGCCGATGTATAACCTGCATAAGTCGCCATATTAACACCGATAGGTCCAGGCGTAGACTCGGAAACCGCAATCATATTTGAAAGGTCAGCTGAGGTAAACCAGCCTGTGCGAGCACCTAAATCCTGTAAGAAAGGTAAGGTTGCCAGACCTCCGCCGACAGAGAAAAGACCGATTTTGAAAAATTCATAAAACAAGCGAAGATAAATCATTTACGTTTACCTCCTATCTGCTTGATAATAATACCTGCTACACCGCCCAAAAGCACTAAAACAACAGGCGAAATTTCAAATGGCAGAACGTAATCCGAAAGGATTGAAAGCAGGAACGCAACAGCGAAAATTGCAAAAGAAATTGCATCAACAACTGAGTTTTTCCACAGCTTTATAATAGCATTTATAACAAGCACGCAAACGCAGACCGAAATGCCGCTAAGAGCATCTTTTACATACTCATTATCCGCGAAATTTGTAAGAAACATCGCGATAATTGTAATGATAATTGTCGGGAAAAACACCATCCCGAGAGTCGCGAAAAGCCCGCCTAAAAAGCCTTTGCGCTTATTGCCGATAAACGTTGCCACATTTACTGCGATAATGCCTGGGGTGCACTGACCGATTGCAAAATAATCTGTCAGTGCCTCATCATTAGTCCAACCGCGTTTTTCAACAAGCTCACGCGTTAAAATCGGGAGCATTGCATAACCGCCGCCAAAGGTAACTGCGCCGATTTTTGCAAATGTCCAGAAAAGATTTAATAACTCTTTTAACCCTTGCATAATTTCTCCTAACTAATTGTTATCTTTACGGATAACCGCATTATAACTTCCCCCACAAAGGGGAAGCTTTTAAAACATTTTACCCCTTTACACCGTCCTTGTCAAACCAAAAGGCAATAATTGCATATCATATACAATATTTTAACTAAATATTCATACAATATTGGGCAAAATTAATAAAATGGCGGTTGACTTGAATTAAAAAAGGATATATACTTAATTTATAATAATTTTGGTAAATTAAGAATAAAATATTCTCGGAGGATATTATGAAAATAGAATTTTTAGGTGCGGCGCGTGAAGTAACAGGCTCTTGCACATTACTTAATTTTATGGGGAGAAAAATACTTGTTGACTGCGGTATGGAGCAGGGTGCGGACACTTACGAAAACACACCGCTTCCAATATCCCCAGGCGAAATTGACTGCATTTTTGTAACTCACGCGCATATTGACCACTCCGGCAAACTTCCGAACTTGGTCGCAAACGGTTTCAGCGGTAAAATTTATGCAACCGCTGCAACTGCAAAGCTCTGCTCGCTTATGCTACTTGATTCGGCACATATTCAAGAGCAGGAGTCTCTCTGGCGCAATAAACGCGCAAAGCGTAGCGGTGCGCCTGAGTATGTTCCTCTTTATACCACCGCTGACGCGATGGCAACGCTGCCGCTCTTCCAAAACTGCGATTACGAAACAGAATATGAGATTTATCCTGACCTTAAAATCCGCTTTATTGATGCCGGGCATCTTCTCGGCTCAGCGAGCATTGAGATAACATTTTTAGAAAACGGCGAGGAGCATATTATACTTTTCTCAGGCGATGTCGGTAATATCGACCGTCCGCTTATCAAAAACCCGACTCTGCCCTCGCGCGCTGATTATGTTGTAATCGAATCGACCTACGGCAACCGTGTTCACGAGCGCCGAGAGGATTATACCGAGCAAATGGTGCGCATTATTGATGATACAATGGGTCGCGGCGGTAACTTGGTTATCCCGTCATTCGCAGTCGGCAGAACTCAGGAGCTGCTGTATTTATTGCATAACATCAAAAAACACAAGCTTACAAAATACGATTTCCCTGTTTTCGTTGACAGCCCACTTTGCGTTGAGGCAACTGAGATTTACTCGGCTGAGTCTGAACTTATGGACTACTACGATGAAGAAACACTCGCTCTGATTAATGCAGGCGAGGATATTTTAAATTTCCCCGGATTGCATTTTTCAAAAACAAGTGACGATTCTATGGCGATTAATGCTGATAAGCGCCCGAAAATTATTATTTCCGCGAGCGGAATGTGCGAGGCAGGACGAATTCGCCATCATTTAAAACACAACCTCTGGCGAGAAGATTCGACAATTCTTTTTGTCGGCTATCAGGCTGAGGGAACTTTCGGCAGACATATTATAAACGGTGCTACCGAAGCTAAGCTTTTCGGCGAGAAAATTCAGGTAAGAGCGAAAATCGAAACAATCAAGGGCATAAGCGGTCACGCTGACAGCGATATGCTTATAAATTGGCTTAAAAATATCAAAGTAAAGCCGCAGACCGTCTTTGTAAACCACGGCAGCGAAACTTCTGCAGAGGACTTTGCAAACAGAGTTTACGATGAAATCGGCGTTCAGGCGGTTGCTCCTTACAACGGCAGTATTTACGACTTGCTTACCAACCAATGTTTAGCACAGGGAAATACAGTTAAAATAGAAAAGAAGAGCAAAAGTATCAAGCCTTCGAGCGCTTATGAGCGGTTGCTGATGGCGGGCAAACGACTGATGAGCGTAATCGAGCGCAACAAATACGGTGCTAACAAAGATGTCGGCAAATTTGCCGACCAAATCACCGAGCTTTGCAACAAATGGGACAGATAGGACTGATTTTATGGTAAAAAACATTGATG
>JBGVHY010000262.1:0-5788 GCA_045122755.1 Acutalibacteraceae bacterium
GCTATGGCAAAATCGTCGCAGAGAGCCGGTGCTGACGCGGTAATCGCAGAGGGTCAGGAGTCAGGCGGACATATCGGCGAACTTACTACTATGGCACTCGTTCCGCAGGTAGTAGATGCGGTAGATATTCCTGTTATCGCAGCGGGAGGAATTGCAGACGGCAGAGGCTTTGCGGCTTCAATTATGCTTGGTGCTTGCGGTGTTCAGATGGGAACACGTTTCCTTTGCGCAAAAGAGTGTAATGTACATCAGACATATAAAGATATGGTACTTAAAGCATCTGATATTTCAACCGTTACAACCGGCAGACGTTTCGGCGGTAACACTTGCAGATGTATCAAAAACCAGTTTGCAAGAGATTTTCTTAAACAAGAATACTTACCTGAAACTACTGCTGAGGATGTTGCAAACTTAGGCGTAGGCGCTCTCAGAAAAGCGGCTGTTGACGGTAATAAGACAGAAGGTTGTTTCCTTGCGGGTCAGATTTCAGGACTTGTAAACGAGGAACAGACTGCTAAAGAGATTATCGAAGACGTTGTTTTCGGCGCAGAAAAAATCTTAAAAGGAGCTCAAACATGGGTAAGATAGCATTTATGTTTTCAGGACAGGGCGCTCAGTTTATCGGTATGGGTAAAGACATTTACGATAACGTGCCTGTAGTTAAAGAATTATTTGATAAAGCAGAAGCGCAAAGAAACGGAACACTCGATTTAATGTTTTCGGGTGACGAAAATGACCTTAAACAGACTGTGAATACTCAGCCTTGTATGTATCTCTGCGACCTCGGTGCGGCAAGAGCGCTTGAGAGTATGGGTGTAAAACCTGATGCAGTTGCAGGCTTTTCTTTAGGCGAAATCGCGGCACTCGCATTCAGTGGTGCTTATTCTGATGAAGAAGGTTTTTCATTAGTTTGTAAACGCGGTGAGGCTATGGGCAAGGCGGCTGAAAAACACCCTGCCAGTATGGCGGCTATTATCAAGCTTTCAAACGAAAAAGTCGAGGAGCTTTGCGAAAAGGCCGGAGCTTACCCTGTAAACTATAATTCACCCGGTCAGCTTGTTGTTTCGGGTACTGCCGAGGCAATCGCAAAGGTTTCAGAGCTTGCAAAGGCTGAAAAAGGCAGAGCATTACCGCTTAAAGTAAGCGGCGGTTTCCACTCACCGTTTATGGATGAGGCGGCTGAAGAATTTGGCAAAGTTCTCGAAAATGCTGACATCAAAGAGCCTGAAATCATTTCTTATTCAAACTACACAGCAAAGCCTTATGAAGGCAATATTAAAGGAAAATTAAAAAACCAGATTAATCATCCTGTAAAATGGGAATCAATCATACGTGATATGGTGGATAACGGTTTTGATACATTTATTGAAACAGGCTGTGGCAACACACTCAAAAAGCTTGTTGAAAAAATTGCACCTGAGTGCAGAACATATGCAGTTTCTACTAAGGAAGAAGCAGAATTAGTTGTAAAGGAGTTGGGAGAGAATGCTTAAAGGTAAAGTTGCAGTTGTAACAGGCGGTTATCAGGGAATCGGTCTTGAAATCGCAAAGAAAATGGCTGATAACGGCGCAGATGTTGCAATTCTTGATATCAGCGAGGCTTCAATCGCTGCTGACGCTGTTAAATATTTTGAAGAACAAGGCGTTAAAGGTAAAGCATATTCTTGCGATATCTCGGATTTTGAGGCAACAAAGGCAGTTTTTAAAGAAATCTTAGCTGATTTCGGTCATATCGATATTCTTGTAAACAATGCAGGTATCACAAAAGATAAATTGATGCTCGGTATGAAAGAAGCAGATTTTGATGCAGTCATTAATGTAAACCTTAAGGGCGTTTTCAATGCTATTAAACAGGTTTATCCGCTCTTTGCAAAACAGAAAAGCGGCAAAATTATCAATATGAGTTCTGTGTCAGGTCTTATGGGCAACCCGGGTCAGGTTAACTATTCCGCTTCAAAAGCAGGTCTTGTAGGACTTACAAAATCAGTTGCTAAAGAACTTGCTTCAAGAGGTATCTGCTGTAACGCAGTAGCGCCGGGTTTTATTAAAACTCCGATGACTACTTCATTTGTTGACAATGAAGAGTTAATTGACTCACTCCCGATGAAACGTATGGGTGAGCCCGACGAAGTTGCAGAGCTTGTATTGTTCTTAGCAAGCGATAAATCAAACTATATCACAGGTGAGGTTATCCGCATCGACGGCGGCCTTGCTATGTAGGAGGTACAATGATGAACAGAGTAGTTGTAACAGGTATCGGTGCGGTAACACCGATTGGTAATAACGCAAAAGATTACTGGCAGGGACTTAAAAGTGGTAAAAACGGTATTGATAAAATTACAAAATTCGATACAGAAGGCTTTAAGGCTCATGTGGCAGGCGAGGTTAAGGATTTTAACCCATTAGATAGATTTGATAAAGGTTTTATATCAAAAACTGACCTTTATACACAGTATGCGCTTTACAGTACCGATGAGGCTATTGAGGACAGCGGAATTATGGGCAAGGTAAATCCTGATGAATTTGGTGTTTACTTTGGCTCAGGTGTCGGCGGTATCAACACACTTTGCGAGGAGCACGTTCATTTGCTCGAAAAAGGTGCAAGACGTGTAAATCCGCAGTTTGTAGCTAAAATGATTATCAATATCGCGGCTGGACAGATTGCTATCCGCTACAACGCACACGGCAGCACAATGTCAATTTCAACTGCTTGTGCAACAGGTACAACTGCTATCGGCGAAGCTTATCGCGCAATCAAGGACGGCTACTTAAAAGCAGCTATTTGCGGCGGTTCAGAGGCAGCGGTTACTCCGCTTACAGTAGCAGGCTTCTCAAACTGTATGGCTCTTACTCAGACTGAGGATATTAATGCGGCTTCTATCCCGTTTGACAAACGTAGAAGCGGTTTTGTAATGGGTGAAGGCTCAGCTACTCTTATTCTTGAAGATTATGAGAGTGCTAAAGCACGCGGAGCGCATATCTACGCTGAGGTTGTAGGCTACGGCGCAACTTGTGATGCACATCATATTACAGCACCAAATCCCGAAGCTGAATATGTTGCAAAAGCAATTAATATGGCTTTAAAAGATGAAGATGTAAATGCTTGTGAGCTTTATATCAATGCTCATGGCACATCAACACCGCTTAATGATGCTACTGAAACAAAAGCTTTCAAAAAGGCTTTCGGTGAGCAGGCAAAAGACCTTTCTATCAGCTCAACAAAGTCTATGACAGGTCATATGCTCGGCGCAGCAGGTGCTGCTGAGGCTATTGCTTGTATAAAGGCAGTTCAAGAGGGTATCATTCCTCCGACAATCAACTATAAAGAGCCTGACGAAGAATTAGACCTTGATTACACACCGAATACAGCGAAAGAAAAAGCAGTTAAATATGCTATTTCAACTTCTCTCGGTTTCGGCGGTCATAATGCTTGCGTAGCATTCAAAAAGTACGAGGATTAGTTTTATGAATAAAGAAGAATTAATGAATATTCTGCCGCACCGAAACAGTATGCTGCTTCTCGACGAGGCAGTAGCTGAAGACGGCGTTGGCAGAGCAAAAAAATACATCACAGGCGATGAATACTTTTTAGACGGTCATTTTCCGGGCAATCCAATCGTTCCCGGTGTGATTCTTTGCGAAATCCTTGCTCAGTCGGCTTGCGTTTTAATCGCAGAAAAGGCTGAGGGCAAAAAAGTTTCAACCCTTTTTACAGGGCTTGATAAAGTAAGATTTAAGAATCAGGTTAAGCCCGGCGATACTTTTGAAACCGAAGTTACTATCACAAAATCTAAGGGTGTATTTTACTGGGCACAGGGCAAAGGCTTTGTAGACGGTAAGCTTTGTGTCAGCGCAGACTTTTCGTTTGCAGTTATTCCTGAGGATAAAGGGGAGTAGTCGAAGATGTTTGATTTTATTAAGAAAAAAGACAGCGGTGTTAAAGAACTTCTTAAAACAACTGCAAAAAAGCCTGTTATCTGCGGTGCTTGTAAGGAAGAAACCGACAGAGCAGTTCTTATAAAAAATTACTATATCTGCCCTCATTGCGGAAGATATATGAGAATTATACCTCGTGATAGAATTAAGCTTATTTTCGATAAAGGCAGTTTCACAGAGCTCGATAAGGGCGTTGTAAGTGAGGACTTTTTTGAGTTCCCGTCTTATTCCGAAAAACTCGAGAAGGCTAAAGCTGCAACAGGCGAAAATGAGGCAGTTGTAACAGGTACTGCAACAATCGATGGTATTGAATGTGCAGTTTTCGTTATGGATGCCCGCTTCATTATGGCGAGTATGGGATCGGCAGTAGGAGAGAAGATAACAAGAATTTTCGAGTATGCTACCGAGAATAATTTACCTGTAATCGGCTTTACCGCTTCGGGCGGTGCTCGTATGCAGGAGGGTATCGTGTCATTAATGCAGATGGCTAAAACAAGCGGTGCTGTAAAAAGGCATTCAGAGGCGGGTAACCTTTATGTTACCGTTCTTACCGACCCTACAACAGGCGGTGTAACCGCATCATTTGCAATGCAGGGCGATATTATTCTTGCTGAGCCGAAAGCACTTGTAGGTTTTGCTGGCAGACGAGTTGTTGAGCAGACAACTAAAACCGCTTTACCTGATAATTTCCAGAGCGCTGAGTTTTTACTTGAGCATGGTTTTATTGATAATATCGTTGAGCGTAAGGATTTAAAAGCTACCCTTACAACACTTATTAAAACTCATACAAAGTGAGGTAAATTAAATGACTGCTTATGAAAAAATAAAGGCTATCAGACAAAATAAGCGTCCTACCGGCAGAGACTATGTAGAAGGCATTTTCACAGAAAGAGTTGAGCTTAAAGGTGACAGACGTTTCGGTGAAGACTCGGCAATCTGCGCAGGTATCGGCTATTTAAAAGACCAGCCTGTTACTTTTATTGCAATTGATAAGGGTAAGGACATCCAGACCAGAATTGCTAATAACTTTGGTTGTCCGAAGCCTGAGGGCTACAGAAAGGCACTCAGACTTATGAAACAGGCTGAAAAATTCCGCCGTCCTGTTATCTGCTTTGTTGATACATCAGGTGCTTATCCTGGTGCAGAGGCAGAGGAACGCGGACAGGGTCAGGCTATCGCTGAGAATATTATGGAAATGATGGGACTTAAAACTCCTGTTGTAACTGTAGTAATCGGTGAAGGCGGCTCAGGCGGTGCTTTAGCGCTTGCTGCTGCCGATAAGGTTTATATGCTTGAAAATGCAGTTTATTCGGTTATCTCACCTGAGGGTTGCGCAAGTATCCTTTGGAAAGACTCAACCAAAGCGCCTGAGGCGGCTGACTGCTTGCATATCACCGCTGAGGATATGAAAGAATACAAAGTCGCAGAAGATATTATTCCTGAAGATTTTGAAAATTTTAAATCAATGTGCGGAAACATGGCAGATGTGCTTTATAAAGATGTAAGACATCTTTTAAAACGTACTGACTCAAGACTTGCTGAAAAAAGATATCAGAGATTCAGAAGCATAGGCATATTTGAGGAGCAGGAAATCTAATGGAACCAATTTATAAAAGATACAGTCAGAGTAAATTTGATGAAAAAGGCAGACTTGTCGGTTTTGATATTAACTGCCCAGATAATTTTAATTTCGGTTATGACGTTGTAGATGCAATTGCAAACGAAGAACCGAAAAAACAGGCTCTTGTTTACTGTGATGAAAACGGCAATGAGCGTAAATTCACTTTCAAAGAAATGTCGGATTTATCATCAAAAACTGCTAATTTCTTAATAAAGCAGGGTATAACAAAAG
>JBGVHY010000263.1:0-6767 GCA_045122755.1 Acutalibacteraceae bacterium
TCACGAACTGCAATCAACTTTGACGGTGACATAATTACAAGCGAATATGCGCCTTTTATCTTGTTCATCGCGCGGTTCACAGCCTCTTCAATTGAAGACGATGTAATGCGTTCTTTTGTAATTATATAAGAAATTACCTCAGTATCACTTGTTGTATGGAAAATCGACCCTTGTAGTTCGAGTTCTTCCCTTAATTCAAATGAATTAACAAGATTTCCGTTATGAGCCAAGGCAGTTCTGCCCTTAATATGATTTACAACAATCGGCTGAGCATTAAGCATACCGTTTGTACCAGTCGTACCGTAGCGAACATGACCAATTGCCATATTACCGAGACCTAAGCTCTCCATTCGCTCAGTTGTAAAAACATCATTCACAAGTCCAACATCTTTGTAATAGTTGAATAATCCATCATCGTTAACAACTATTCCACAACTTTCCTGCCCTCTATGTTGCAAGGCATACAAACCATAATAAACCTGATGTGCTACTTCAGTTCTTTTGGAGCTGAAAATACCAAAAACTCCGCATTCTTCGTGTAAATTACTCATTATCTTTTCACCCTTTTGTCTACCGAGAACTTTCATTTACATACAAATTTAAATATTCAACGTTGTAGTATATCTGCAAGGGTATTCGCTATTCGACGAAAAGGCAGATACATGAAAATTCTACGATATAATGTATTTTCTGTATTCTTATCCTTTTCCGTTCCAGCAGTGAGTACAGAGCTGACAAGGTTCAAGTCCTATAGCATCAATGATGCCCTGCAAAGACTGAAATTCAAGTGACGCGAAGCCCATTTTATCCGCAATTGCTTTCCTAAGCTTCTTACCACGCTCTGTTGATGAATCGCTGTATTCATCAATATATTTAAGTCCTTCTTCTCCTTCAAGCTCAACAATAGTACGACGGGTAATAAGCTCCATCTCATTGTTTGATCTTGAGAAGTTAAGATATTTACAATTGTACATAACAGGTGGACAAGCTGATCGCATATGTACTTCTTTTGCGCCGTGTTCATAAAGGAAATCAACAGTTTCTTTAAGCTGAGTTCCGCGTACAATTGAGTCATCAACAAATAATAAATTCTTATCCTGAATAAGCTCATGAACAGGAATCTGTTTCATTTTAGCCACTTTATTACGCTCTGTCTGACGAGAAGGTGTAAAACTTCTTGACCAGGTTGGAGTATATTTAATAAAAGCTCTTGCAAAAGGAATTCCGCTCTCATTTGCATAACCGATTGCATGAGGAGTACCTGAATCAGGGACACCACCTACATAGTCAATTCCTTCAGCAAGTCCTGACTCTTTATCAGCCTTAGCCATAATCTGACCGTTTTTATAACGCATAATTTCAACATTCATACCCTCATAAGTTGATGTTGAATAACCGTAGTAACTCCAGAGGAATGAACAAATTTTCATCTTCTTACCGGGTTTGTTAAGCTGAGTCATCTTATTAGCAGTAAGTTCAACAATTTCACCCGGACCAAGTTCTTTTTCGTCTTCGTAACCAAGCTTTTTATAAGCAAAAGACTCAAATGAAACGCAATAGCCATCTTCATTTTTGCCGATGATAACAGGTAATCTGCCTACTTTATCACGGGCAGCAAGAATTGATCCGTCCTCTTTAAGAATGAGAATTGAAGCTGTACCGTCAATCTCATTCTGAGCGAATTTAATTCCGTCAACAAAATCAGTCTTCTGATTTATAAGCGCTGCAACAAGCTCAGTTGAATTGATAACGCCGCCTGTCTGTGCACCAAAATGACCTCCGCTGAATGAAAGATACTGTTTTATTAGAGCATCAGCATTATTAACAACGCCAATTACACAAATGGCATATGTACCGAGATTTGAGCGGATAAGCAAAGGCTGTGGGTCATAGTCACTTATACAACCGATTGCTGAATTACCATTCATTTCATCGAATGTATGCTCAAATTTTGTTCTAAATGGAGAATTCTGAATATTATGAATCTCTCGCTGAAGTCCGATTTCTTCGTCATAAGCCGCAATACCTGCACGACGTGTGCCGAGATGTGAATGATAGTCTGTGCCGAAAAATACGTCTTCAATAGCATCGCGTTTGCTTACTACTCCGAAATATCCTCCCATGTGTCTTTCCTCCTGTTATTCGCCTAAGATACGTTTCATCATTTCCTGATAAGCATCTTCAACATTGCCTAAATCTCTTCTGAATCTATCTTTATCAAGTTTTTCATGAGTTTCAGAATCCCAGAAACGGCAGGTATCAGGTGAAATTTCATCAGCAAGAACGATTGTTCCGTCTGAAAGTCTGCCAAACTCAAGTTTGAAGTCAACAAGGTCAACTTTCAAGCCTTTGAAGAATGCTTTCATTTCATCATTTACTTTAAATGCAAGTTCTTTAATTCTTTCAATTTCTTCTTTTGTAGCAAGTTTCAAAGCGATTGCATGATACTGGTTGATGAGCGGATCGCCGAGGTCATCATTTTTATATGAGAACTCAATTGTAGGTTCATCAAAAGCGATTCCTTCTTCAACGCCGTAGTTTTTAGCAAAAGAGCCTGCTGAAATATTACGTATAATAACTTCAAGAGGTACAATCGAAACTTTTTTAACCAAAGTTTTACGCTCATCAATTTCTTCAACAAAATGTGTAGGAACACCTTTTTTCTCAAGCAACTGCATCATATAGTTGGTTACTCGATTGTTAATAGCGCCTTTGCCTGAGATTGTGCCTTTTTTAAGACCATTGAAAGCAGTAGCATCGTCCTTGTAGTCAACAAGCAATACTTCCGGATTTTCGGTAGCATAAACTGATTTAGCTTTGCCTTCGTAAAGTTTTTCTTTGATTTCCATTGTTTTGTCCTCCTAAAATTATTTATATTGATTATAAATTTTTTCGTTTTTCTCTAAAACTGCCGCTTTGTTAGCTTCTCTTGCAGCTTTTAATTTCTCTGATAATTCTACATCAGTAACAGCTAAAATCTGAATTGCAAGAAGTGCTGCATTTTCAGCGCCATCAATAGCAACAGTTGCTACAGGCATACCGCTCGGCATCTGAACAGTAGAAAGTAGTGCATCAAGACCATCTAAAGTTGACGATTTAATCGGAATACCGATAACAGGCAATGTTGTGTTGGCAGCAATTGCACCTGCTAAATGTGCTGCTTTGCCGGCTGCTGCGATAATTGCACCAAAACCGTTTTCGATTGCATTCTCGGCAAACTCCTTTGAAGCCTCAGGAGTACGATGAGCTGAGTAAACATGAACCTCAGTCGGTACATCATAAGCCTTTAAAGTTTTGATAGCTTTTTCAACAATCGGTAAATCGCTGTCGCTACCCATAATTACTGCTACTTTTTTCATAAACGAAGAACCTCCAGAAATTAGTAAATATAAAAAGGACAGTCCTATACCTTGAAAATATAAGACTGCCCAGACGGTCGACAATAAATCCTTAGTTTCTTGCTCCTTTGCGGTGCTCCGCTCATCCGTCAGTCACAAAAAACATTTTGTCCAATTTTGATATAATTTTAACATACTATATATAGTCTTGTCAAGCAAAGTTTTACTGTATAAAGCGTTATTTTTTTGTCTATTTTGCATTAAAGCAGCCGTGTAACACAAAGTCACACAGCTGCTATTTGTTATTTTACTTTAATTGTCTGAATTTTTGAGAATTTACTGTAATACTTTAAACCTTTTACGGTGGTATAAGCCCTTACTCTTACCTTATAATTTTTACCTTTTGCAAGCTTTTTCAAAACATATGTTGTTTTTGAAGTATTGAATTTTTTCCACTTGCCGTTGATTTTAATCTGTACTTCATACTTTTTAGCGCCGACTACTTTATTACACTTGATAGTTATCTTCTTTGCTTTTGTTCTTAGTGTTACAGCAGGTGCGCTTAATTTTTTAATAGCAACTGTCTTTCCTTTTTCAAGAATTGTATTGCAAACAGTGCAGATTTTATCACCTGTATTTCCTTCGTTTGCGTATGTAGCGTTTTTTTGATTAATTACAGTGATTTTATGTGCTGTTTTAGCAACTACCTTCTGTTCAACGATAACTTCGCCGCAAACCGAGCAATGTTTACCTTCGGTAAGGCCTGTTTTTGTGCAGGTAGGTGCAACAGCTTCATCTGTTACTATAGTGTGGCCTTTTTTAGGTGTTGCGCCAACTGAATAAGCCGCAACAGTGCCACTGACTTCAAATGCTGCTAACAAAATCGGTGTTGAAGATGGTGAATTATCAGCACTGACGAAATACATTCCTTCTGGTGCGATATCACTTTTAAGATAGTTTTCTGATTCAGGGTCGACATCTTCAGGATTTTCAGAGAAATCTCGTGTATTGATATAGTTTTTGAAAGAAATATTCTCGATATCAGTAATGTCATAAGCCATAATACCGCCGATTCTCTCAAGTCCGACAAAAGCAAAAGTTTTGTTACCAACTGTACCGATAGTTACGCTCTCAGGCTCAGGACCTTTTTTACGTGAACGGCTGTCATAATCATTATCATCATTTGAGCAGTTAAAGTATTCAGGGAAATACTCAGCAGTTTTTACTTCAAAATCGTTATCGCTGTCATAAACCTGAGTTAAGCCGTTATCTTTTACTTCATAAATTGAGAATGATCTGCCGCCGAATAATACTGACTTACTTTCAGGAAGTCCTTCTGTTACTTCCTTATCTAAGACACGTACACTTTTAGCAGTCTCACCGTCAGTTGCGGTAAGTTTTTCTTTTACTTCGTTGACGAATTCATTGTCCCCTGTTCCCCATTCTCTTGCATCGCCTTCATTTGCAGTTAAAATATAGTTTTTTTCGCCTAGTGTGTAAAGCGATATGCCGTCAGGCATATATGCGCCGACTGCATTTTCATATGTTTTCGGATTATATTCATTATCTTCAAGCAAATCGATTGCGTTTTGTTCAAGGCTTAAATCCTTGTAACCAAGAGAATACACACCAGTAAATTCAAGTGTTTCAAGATTAAGTGCTGCAATTGCATTTGCTTCCTGCAAAGCAATATAAGCAGTTTTATCATTTGTTGCAATGTATTCAGGCTCAAAATCAACAGATGGCGCAACATTCTTTGTAAAAATTATTCCCTGTCCAACAAGTTCTGAACGTTTTTCATCAAAAGAATCAAATGTGACAGTTTTTGAAACACTGTTTTTAATATTGTTTTTGTCAAGCGTTATTACAGTTACAGAACCTTTAGGGTCAGTTACATTTTCGCCATAACCCTCTCTAGGCTCACCTTCATTTGCAGAAAGAATTTTTGTTCCGTCCGGTGTGAAAGTAACCATATCGGGTTGATTTCCTGCGTTGAAAATGCTGATTAAATTACCTTCTGTATCAAGCAAAGCTATCTTACCGTCTTTATCGTATGCCGATTCTTGCAAAGCAACTGCAACAAGTCGAAGCTCTGAATTCACAGATACAGATGTCATATCACCATACTCAAAATCTGTTACTGCTTTTTCTACAATAGCTTTGATATCAAGCGATTTTTCAGTAAGTTCAGCAGACAAGCCGCAAGTAACGTTTTTAAGATTAATAATATCAAGCATACCTGTTGTACCGTTTACAACCCAAGCATTGTTGTTTTTGCTGTCGTAAGAAACTATTTCAGCAACACCGCCGTCTTTGTTAGAATGACCTGAAATGTAACTGCCTAATTTAGTCATATTGACAGAACAGTTTTCAAATCCTTCGTTATTGACAATGGCTTCATTTGCAAATGCTAAAATCTGCATTCCAGAAACAATAGTTAATACCGCTAAAGCACTTGCTAAAAATTTTTTAAACATAAATAAACCTCCAAAATGTTTTAAATTTTGCAGGTTTATTTTATTTTTTAAATGTTTATTTTACTATCTCTGGGAAGTTAACAGTATGTAAAAATGCACAGTGAACTTCACTGTGCATTAAACTAATTAGATGTATTTTTCTACAAATGCTTTAATAGCATTTTCGTCCTTACGGTCAGGTGTGCCTATATTCTCATAAACTGCCCATTTTTCAGTATGAGTTGCGGTCTCACCGGGTTTTAAATAATGAACTGTGCCGATAGTTTCCATTTCAAGAATATTTTCATTTGTGTATGTTTCAAAAGAAACACCGAAATCATCATACTCAGCGTCCATTTTATGCTCATATTTCTTAACAAAAACGGTATCTTTATATGCATACAACGCAGTACCCATATGCAAATCAAGACCGAGTTTGAATGCCGCAGTTTTTGTTTCGTCCTGCTGTAAAGTGATGTAATCTTTACCGAAATACAATCTCTCATCAGCAAGGTTTGTATACGGCCAAGCCACAATTCTTCTGTTTGGAAGCAAGAATGTGTCAAGAGTATTATTAGGCATAATCTCAAGACCGCCCTTGTTAAGAACAGTAATCGCCCAAGGCGAAAGTCTTTTCTCCTCGTCAGAGATATTTTTAACATAGTGTTTAACTGTAATTTCGCCGTCCTCAGACATTTGAACGCTGTAAGCACAAGCGACCCCGTTTTCAGTCTGCGGCACCTGTGTGAACAGCGCACCGTTTTCAATAAGCTGTACATCTACAGGTTTGTCATCAGGAAAATATGTATCAGGCATTTTCTCAGGAGAAACCCAGAGTCTGTGACCGCCGTAATTAATCCATTTTGTGCCCTTACCGAAATGCTCTTCCATAGAAGGATGTTCGGTAATATTAGTTCTGTCCAAATCATTGAACAAAACATTTTCCTTATCCTTAAGACCAACACGAATAATA
>JBGVHY010000264.1:0-4372 GCA_045122755.1 Acutalibacteraceae bacterium
CAAATTATGAATTTATTAACCGATTTAAATAAAAACGGCAGAACTGTTGTGCTGATTACACACGACAGCAAAACCGCCGATTATTCGACAAGAAAAGTCTCCGTTTGTGACGGTGAAATCAAATATTAGAAAAAATTTAAAAAATTACCCCGAAACACCAAACAAATGTTTGATTTTTTCGGGGCTTTGTGTTATAATTAAGCTGACTAATAATATAGGGTGAGAAAAATGTTAAATAACTCTCAGCAAAAGGTATTTGATTTTTTAAAAAGAAGAATAAATGACTCTATTCCGCCGACAGTACGTGAAATCTGCGAGGAAACAGGGCTTAAATCTACTTCGAGTGTTCACGCGATACTCAAAAAGCTTGAGGAATTAGGTCTTATTGAGCGTGACCCGAACAACTCGCGCTCAATCCGCATCGCAGGTGTAGAGCCTGCTTTACAGGTGCCTGTGTTAGGTCAGGTTCAGGCAGGTATGCCTACTTTGGCTGTTGAGGATATCGAGTGTTACATACCGTTTACTCCTGTGTCGCGCGCGTCGGATAAGGAGTATTTTGCCTTGCGCGTAAGAGGCGAGAGTATGATTGACGCCGCTATTTTAGAGGGCGATATCGTAGTCTGTGAGAAAACTCCGACCGCCTATGAGGGCGAAATTGTTGTCGCGCTTATCGACGGCGACGAGGCAACTGTGAAATATTTTTACCGCGAATGCTACGGCTTCAGATTTCAGCCGGCAAATGACGCTTTCGACCCGATTTACACCAACGATGCACAAATTCTGGGCAAAGTAGTCGCAGTCATCAGAAGTTATTATTGATGATAAGCCTTCTCATAGAGGAGAAGATGGGTTTTGCAAGGCAAAACTCGGATGGAGTGTTGTTTTTAACTAAACCCTTTTAAATACTTAATAAATACCTCGCTGAAAAGCTTTGCGGAGTATTTGGCTTCACTGAGCAGATTAGCCTGTGAGCCGACTTCTAATAAAAATGAATTTTCGCATAAATCCTGATTATATTTTTTTTCGGCAAAGAAGAGCGGACGGGCAAGAAATGGGTAAGTCTGCTCTATTTTTTGTTGTAAACCTACCGAAAACCGCAGGTTTTTCTGCCAATTCGGGTAGCCCGTAATCGCACCTGACTGACAACCTGATATTATCATAATCTGACCGGCGGTTTGGTTTTTAATATTTACAATCGGACGGATTTTATCGCCGTCCTCTTCGTTTATCGCATCGCGGTGAACGTCAATTACCACCTTAATCGACGGATACTTTTTTAAATAAGATTTTATCGTTTCTCGCGAGCGGTCATAAGAGCCTGTGTAGGACTCTTTATCGTGTAAAACCTCGGATTGCACTGTTTTAATGCCCGCGGTATTCAGCGCATTAGCTATCACCTTGCCGACCGCGACCATATTGTTTTCGGGGTTATTATCTCGCTCGCCCCAGCTTTTCGGATAGTATTCAACAAGGCTCGGAAAATAGCTTTCGGTTGCGTGGGTATGCACAATCAGCACCTGCGGCTCGTCGGAATTTAGGTTTATTTTAAGGTTAGGCTTATTTGAAAGAGCCTCTTTTATGCTGACGGTTTTTGTGGTTTTATTTTTTATATAAACATCGCCGTAGGAGGCGGTGGCACCCGACTTATCAATCGTCTGCGAGATTACTTTACCGCCTTTTTCCTCGCCGTTTACCGCTATGGTTTTTTCTTTCGCCGCGGTTGTGGCTTTTTGAGTTGTTGTGCTTTGAGTTTCAGGCTCTGATGTAGATTTTTCGGCGGTTGTTTCGGGTTCGCTTGAAACAGAGACGGTTGTTTCTACCCTCCCTTTCGGGAGTACGAGCGAAGCGGAACTAAGTGCAAAATTTTCGGCAAAAACGCTTACGGGACGTGCAAAAAATGAGCTGTTTGCAAAAATTGAAACGCTGACCAGTAGTACGACAATGCAAATTAGGTATTTTTTGATTTTTTTCTTTACCGAACGGCTCAATTAACACACCCCATTTCCATCTTAATTATATGTATCAAACTCAAAATTTTATGATTTTTTCGGGAGGTTTTTGACCTATGAATTCACAACGCGAAGAAATTTTTTCACTTTTCAAAAAACGTGATGAAAATGCCAATAAAGGCAATTTTGGCAGAGCATTGCTTATCTGCGGTTCTTACGGAATGGCAGGTGCTGCCGCAATCTGCGCAAAAGCTGCGATAAAAAGCGGTATCGGTATCTGCGATATTGCCTGTGAGGAGAGAGTTTATCCTATTATTTCGGCACAAGTACCTGAGGCGGTTTGCACACCGCTTGGCAAAGATTTTGACGAAACTAACCGAAAAAATCTCAAAACCGCAATAAAAAAAGCCGATCTTGTTGTTATCGGTTGCGGAATGGGGAATACTGATTATACCGACAAAATTCTACGAACTGTTATGGGGTTTTGTACAGTTCCACTTGTAATCGATGCCGATGCGCTTAATGTAATGTCAGCGGATATGAGCATTTTGGAGAATAAAAAGTGCGAGGTTATCGTTACTCCGCATCCCGGCGAGATGAGCCGCCTACTCGGCAAACCGACCACTGAAATAAACGAAAATCGAGTGGAAACTGCGGTTCAATTTTCAAAAAAATACTCGATTGTGACCTTGCTTAAAGGCAGAGGAACGGTTATAGCAGATAAAAACGGTGAATATGTTATAAATGAGAGCGGGTCTGTCGCAATGGCGACAGGCGGAAGCGGTGATATGCTTTGCGGAATAATAGCAGGGCTTTTAGGCGAAGGCTTTTCGCCTTTTGATGCGGCGCGCGCAGCTGCGTATATTCACGGACTTAGCGGTGAATATTCAGCTGAAAAATATTCTGTAAGAAGCACCAGCGCTACCACTATGCTCAAGGTTTTACCTCGTATTTTCGGGGAAATTGAGAAATAAGGTGATTTTATAAAACGTACGGTTTGTGTTCTTTTATTAATGTTACTAACGCTAACAGGATGTCAAAAAGAAAAGGAAATCAAACCGCAAACTGTTTTTTCGGCTTCATTTTCGCTTTCGTACAACGAAATGCAGATAAAAGGCGAGTTTTCAGCTGATGAAGAGAAGAATGTGAGTGTTTCGGTCAACAGCCCCGATACGTTAAAAGGCTTGAGAGCGGATTTTGACGGCGAGAAATTTGATATTTCTTACAACGGTATGGCTGTGACTTATCAAAAATCCGACCTGCCTGACGGCGCTTTTTTCAAGCTCGTCTGTCTGGCGCTTGAGAAAATAAGCAGTACCGAGGGAATGACTTTCGAGGAAACCGATGACGGGTATTCTTCAACCGCGGATACCGAGCTTGGAAGTATGACCATCACGCTCGATACCGATTATTATATAAAATCAATCGAAATCCCATCTCAGGGATTTTACCTAAAACTAACAAAACAGGACGGCTAAATGCCGTCCTTTAATTATGCTTATTCGTATTTTCCCAGCTGTCTATTACACAGTAATCAACATCAAATATCCCTTTGTATTCTTTGATATGTAAAGTGTCGCCAACATCGGGAATTTCACCGTTTTCAATTATAATTTTAAAGCCTAACTCATCGTTATCAGCCGATTTTTCTCAGCCTTGCGGGTCATTAAAATAAACACTTCCTTTGATACTATCTGTCACAATTGTGTCGTATTCGGTGATATAAGCACCGTAAATCTCGTTTATTACATAGTAGCAACTGCCTGAAACCAAAAATGCAATTCCTATAATTACTGCTGTTTTTATGATTTTTTCTAAAGCTTTAATTTTAGTGTTTTTGCGATTGAGAAAGGCGACAAGAATAAAGAAAACAGCAAATTCAATGATATAAAAATAAATACTCAATTCTCCGCCGACCGCAAATCCGTAAACAACGGCAATTCCAACGGCAGTAATTAAAAGAAAAATATACTGTTTTAAATTCTTAATCATAATAATTCCTTTAACACCTTATAAAAATTCTCCTCGGAATATTCAATTTCCGATGAGAAAAGCCGCGCGATTTCTACCTGATTTTCGAGAGTAAATTCGCCTGTTTCATTATAAATAACCGCGCCGATTTCGCGGACAATCATATATCCGAAAACTGCGAAAAGCGTGCGGGATTTTGCGTCCTCTAAATCCTCTGAAACCGTAAAATGACGGTAGATAAAGTAAACAAGCAGCTGCTCATATTCGATTTCACGTTTTATCATAACCTTATCAAAACCGCTTTTCAGGGCGGCTTTTTGCTTTTCTTTTAGCTTTTTCAGCATCTTAGTCCACTTTTCGTCCAATCGCTCCAAGCTAAGCAGAAAATCAACCCATTCGCTGATATCTTTTTTCGGCATCGTAGCATCTGAAAGTAAAAGCATTTCACCAAT
>JBGVHY010000265.1:0-3266 GCA_045122755.1 Acutalibacteraceae bacterium
TAAACACAATCTCACACATTACGCAAACAAAAATATCATAGTTTTTCGCTTTTTTAATTCTAATTTAGAATTAATTTATGAATTTTAAATGTTTTTTACATTTTAATTCTAATATGGAATTAAAAATGAATTTTGTTTGCTAGAATAGAATTTAGGTTAAAAGCCAAATTAAAATTTTTAATGTTTGAACAGGAGATTTTCGATATGAAAATGATTATCGGCGGAGAATTTGTAGATTCAAGCGACAAAAAAGTGCTTGAGGTTACAAACCCATATGACAACACACTGGTCGACACAGTTCCAAGTGCAACGCAGGAAGACATCGAAAAAGCAATTGACATTGCTGTAGAAGCACAAAAAGAGTGGAAAAAGGTTTCTGTTTATAAAAGAGTAGAGCTTGTTAAGAAATTCCTCACACTCGTTGATAAAAACAGAGATGATTTAGCTAAAACTCTTTCGCTCGAATCAGGTAAGAACATTACCGAAGTCGGCATTGAGATGAACAATATTTTCACCGCATGGAATGCTTTTTCAGAAAAAGTAAAACATTTGTATGACACAGTTATCCCTGCAGGTCTTGAATTTAACCACGACAAAAACGTCGTAATTACAAGACGCGAGCCTATCGGCGTTGTAGCTTGTATTATTCCTTTCAACTTCCCTTGCAACCTCTTTAATCAGAAGGTTGCTCCGGCTGTTCTCGCAGGTAATGCGGCTATCGTTAAACCTGCAAGCAACAATCCGCTTACAATTATTAAACTTGTAAATCTTATGCACGAAGCAGGTTTCCCTGCCGGTGTTGTTCAGGTTGTAACAGGCAGCGGCTCTACGGTGGGAACATTCCTTTGTGAGCATGACAAAGTTAACGCTGTATCGCTTACAGGTTCTACATCTGTAGGTATTGAGGTTGCCGAAACAGCGGCAAAAACACTTAAAACCGTTGCGCTTGAGCTTGGCGGCAATGATGCATTCATCGTACTGGAAGATGCAGATCTTGAACTTGCAGTAAACGAAGCTGCGAATGCAAGATTTTTCAACGCAGGTCAGATTTGCTGTGCTCCTAAGAGATTTTTGATTCACAAGTCCTTATATAAAGAATTTATTGATAAGGTAGTGGCAAGAGTTTCTACATTTAAAGCAGGCAATCCGCTTAACAGCGACACAAAAATCGGTACTGTTATCAGCGAAAAAGCCGCAATACAGGTTGAAAACCAGATTAAACTCACCGTAGAACAAGGCGGTGAAATTGTGCTCGGCGGCAACCGTGACGGCGCTTTTGTTGAGCCTACAATTATTATTAATGTACCTGCCTCAGCTGATATTATGCACGATATGGAAGTATTCGGACCTGTAATGCCTATTGCATCATTTGAAACAGAGGATGAAGTTCTAAAGCTTGCAAATGATACAATTTACGGTCTGGGTGCAGGTGTATTTACAAAAGATATGAAAAAAGCTATGCGTTTTACAAACGAGCTTGAAGCAGGAAGTGTTGTTATAAATGGTTCAAGCTATTTCAGAAGCTTCGAGATGCCTTTCGGCGGCTATAAACAGTCGGGCGTCGGCACAGAAGGCGTATTCTCAACATTTGATGAGCTTACAACATTAAAATGCATTACATTAAAAGGCATTATGTAATAAGGAGATACATTTAAAATGAAACAGTTAGGTTTATGTTCAAAATTATATAAATTTTCAACTTGCAAAGAGTTTGTTGAGGCTTTCGATTTTAAAAAAACTGACCTTATTATCACCTGTAAATATATTTTTGAGCCGTATTTCGGCGATATGAATATTCCTTCACAGGTTATTTATCAGGAAGAATTCGGTTTGGGTGAGCCGAACGACGATATGGTAAATGCAATGATTGAAGCAATTCAATCTGATTATGAAAGAATTATCGGTATCGGCGGCGGCACAGTTCTCGATATTTCAAAGCTTTTTGCTCTAAAAACATTAAAACCGCTTGTTGACCTCTTCCAGGGCAGAATTACCCCAGAAAAGAAATGTGATTTAATCCTTGTTCCTACTACCTGCGGTACAGGTTCTGAGGTTACAAATGTATCAATCTTAGGGTTCAATTCACTTGATACAAAGCTTAGACTTGCAACTCCTGAGATGTATGCTGATTATGCGGTGCTTATTCCACAGCTTATTGAAAAATTACCGCGTCATTTCTTCGCTACAAGCTCAATTGATGCGCTTATTCACGCAATCGAATCAAGCCTTTCACCTCTTTCTACCCCATTCTCGCTTCTTTTCGGTCACAAGGCAATTGAAATGATTGTAAATGGCTATACAAGAATTAAAAGTGAGGGCTATGACGTATTACCTGAGCTTCTTGAAACCTTTATGATTGCCAGCAACTATGCAGGTATTGCCTTTGGTCAGGCAGGTTGCGGTGCTGTTCACGCAATGAGCTATCCGTTAAGCGGTAAATACCACGTTGCTCACGGCGAAGCTAACTACGCGCTTCTTACATCTGTTCTTAAAAAATATGCAGAGAAAGATTGCAGCGAAAAATATGACGAAACAATTACTATTCTGAAAAACGCACTTGGTTGTGAAAGAAAAGAAGTTGCTGAAAAGCTTGATGAGTTGCTCTCGGCAGTTCTCGAGAAAAAGCCTATGAGCGCTTACGGCACAACAAAGGATGATGTTGAGCCGTTCGCTGACAGCGTACTAACTTATCAGCAGGTTATTATGTCGCACAACCCTACTGTTTTATCAAAAGAAGATGTAATCGATATTTACAACGATTGTTTATGATAAAAGGAACAATATTTAATATTCAGCGATATACAATCCACGATGGTCCGGGTATACGCACCGAGGTTTTCTTAAAGGGTTGCCCTTTAAGCTGCCGATGGTGCAGTAACCCCGAAAGCCATAAGGCTTATATTCAAACCGGTGTTTATAAAGTAAAATGTATCGGCAAGGACAAATGCGGTCAGTGCTTAGAAGTTTGCGAAGAAAACTGTCTTGTTTTTGAAGACAATAAGCTCAAAAGTATTGACAGGGAAAAATGCACAAACTGTATGAAATGTGCTGATATTTGCCCTGCTGATGCAATAAAACGCTGGGGTGAAGAAAAAACAACTGATGAAACAATGGAAATTATCCGAAAGGATATTTCCTATTACGAAAGCTCGGGCGGCGGTGTTACGCTCTCAGGCGGTGAGCCGCTGACACAGCCCGATTTTGCAAGAGAATTACTTAAAAAATGCAAGGAAGAAAACATTCACACCTGTGTTGAGTCTACGCTC
>JBGVHY010000266.1:0-4826 GCA_045122755.1 Acutalibacteraceae bacterium
AATTCCGATACGGAAATTATACTACACCCTTATATCATTTGTAAAGAGCGAATTTCCCAAAATAAAATCAATTTAATTCTATATCGGAATTAAACGTTGTTTTAATGCCTAAAAAGTCGAACATTTTTTCCGTTTTTAGCAACAATTCACGCCGCAAAGAAGGGCAAAAATAAAAAAAGCAACGAAAAATTTTTCGTCACTTTTTCGGTTTGTATTCATCTGTAAGACCTAAAATGTAATCAGCAGAAATGTTATAAAATTTACTGAGCTGTATAATAAAACGCACAGGAATTTCTCGTTTTCCTGTTTCATAATTGCTATACACCCTTTGGTCTATTCCCAAAATTGCAGCTATTTCTTTCTGTTTTAAGTCTTTGTCTTCTCGCAAATCTCTTAATCTCGGTAGAAACATATACTCACCTCAATTTAAGTATATGTACTATCAAAAAATAGTATTGATTTTACTATCAATTAATAGTAAAATAGTTTTAGAGGTGATAATATGTCATTATTTAATCATTTTGAAAGAATAATGGAAAAAATCGAAAGTTTGCTTGATGAACAGTCGATTGAATGTTTTAAAGGTCTCAAATTTTCAGAATTGCATATCGAACATTTGGGTCTTGGCATGATTATACGCAACAAAATGTTGTACAACAATAATACTCTGCTTGAGTTGTTTTATAAATCAGGAATAACAGACGTTGATGATATGTCAGCTTTATTGGTTGAGCTGTTCTATATTTATATAAAGCAAAAATACTCTTGAGCTTTACCTCAGGAGTATTTCATTACTATTTAGTATTTTTTCTGTATTCGAGAAAACTTTCAAGTATCATAACCGCGGCTACAGCATCAACAATATTTTTACGTTTCTGCCCTCTCACATTGGTTACGTTAAGCACGTTGTGCGACATAACCGTCGTACAGCGCTCGTCCCACATCTCGGTTTTTATCCCCGATTTTTCCTCGATAATTCCCGCAATCCGCTTACACTCTTTCGCGCGTTCACCCTCCGAGCCATCCATATTAAGCGGATAGCCGACAACGATAAGCTCGGCATACTGCTCTTTAGCTGTTTTAACAATCTCGTCAATCAGCTTAGGCTCATACTTTTCAAAAATAACCTTTACGGGTGAAGCCAACATTTCCAAAGGGTCGCAAGCGGCAATGCCTGTACGCGATAATCCTAAATCAACTGAAATTATTTTCATTTATTTTTCCTTACTGAGCGGCGGTAGTAGCTGCAATAGTAGTTTCAGCGCCTGTTGTAGTTATCGGAGCACCGGTTGAAAAACCATTGTAAAGAGTAGTATCAGTAAGAGTGACTACAAGCAGATTGTCATCGCTGAACACAAAATCAAGACGTTTGTCGCCGAAATTATAGGTAAGTCTTGTAGGGTTTACAGGACTGCCTAAACAGAAGAACAGCTGATCATAACTCGGAACGTCTTTAACATCAGGCTCGCCTAAAGAATTGATAACATCAACGCTTGGGCAGTTGCCCATCTGAAAACCGTAAGCCTCAATATTGCATACGATTATCGCAACGCCTGCGGCTTCATTTCCGTTTACAAAGAAATACTGCTCGCCATCGTAATAAATCGAGGTAAGCGAATTACCTTTCTGATATTTATACATATCCTCTTTTTCGCCGACAGCGGTAACAATCTGAGTATTGTCATAAGGCGATGTTTCAGTAATCACCTTTGTTGTGCCTTTTTTCTCAACTATCTTTGATGTAACAGTAATAGTCCAAGGACGGACTTTATCAAAGAAATACTCTCTTACTTCATCAATGCTTGAGCCGAGTGCAAAATAAGCACCGTCAACCTTACCCTCGGCAACCTGAGCCGATGCTTCATCTTTAGTGATAATAACGCTTCGCTGTGAAGTTGTAGGAATTACGATTTCTTCTTCCTCTTCCTTATCTCCGAACCAACCGCAAGCGCCTAAAGAGAACAAAACAACCATACATAAAACAAGGCTTAAAAGCTTTTTCACTTTAAATCAACTCCTTAAAATTATCTTTTATATCCTGTAAACTGTTTAAACAGGTCGTCGCGGATTTCCCAGAGCTTCTGCGATAAATCGACATAATAAGTATGCGGATTTTCAAAACGCTGTACCTCATCCCAGATTGTTTCAACCTGTTCTTCGCAGTATTCTCTGATTTGTTCAACTGACGGACTGTTGTAAACAAGCTCTCCTTTCGAGAAAACTTTTACAAATAATTCTCTGGCTATGAAATTCTCAACCGTTTTTCTCTTCCATGTGTGGTCAGGATCGAAAATTTCAAGCTCTTTTGTTTCGTCGATTTCCTCATCAAAAAGTGCAACCATATCGGCAATAGCCTTGCCGCTGTCGGAATCAAACAAACGGTAAATTTTCTTATTGCAAGGCAAAGTTATTTTGCCCACATTATCAGAGAAGTTAACCTTAGGCTTAAATTCGCCGTTTTCGTCTTGGAGCGCTGTTAATTTATAAACACCGCCGAAAACAGGGTCGGAAGCCGAGGTGATAAGGCGCTCGCCGACACAGAAGCGGTCAACTTTTGCGCCTTCAATAATAAGGTCGCGGATAATATATTCGTCAAGCGAGTTTGACGCGATAATCGTGCAGTCAGGGTAACCTGCCTCATCAAGCATTTTTCTCGCCTTTTTGGAAATATAGGTAATATCACCGCTGTCAATTCTGATTCCCTTAGGGCGTTTGCCGAGCGGTTTTAATATATCATCGAAGCACTTTATCGCGTTGATTACACCCGATTTGAGCGTATTATAGGTATCAACGAGCAAATAGCAGTTATCAGGGTACTGCTTAGCATAATTGCAGAAAGCCTCATACTCATTATCAAAAACCTGAACCCATGCATGAGTCATTGTATCCGAGACAGGGATACCGTATTCCTTGTCGGCATAGGTGCAGGAACTGCCGATGCAACCGCCAATAAATGCTGCTCTTGCACCGTTTGCCGCAGCATCAATTCCGTGAGCACGGCGAACACCAAATTCAAGCACTTCTCTGCCTTGAGCCGCACGTGAAATGCGATTAGCCTTGGTAGCGATAAGCGTTTGATGGTTAATTGAGATAAGCAGAAGAGTTTCAATCAAAGTAGCCTGAATAATCGGGCCTACAACCTTTACGATAGGCTCTTTCGCAAAAACAGGAGTGCCCTCAGGGATTGCATAAACATCGCACTCAAATTTAAAGTTTTTAAGATAATCCAAAAAACCTTCGGATAGATTATGTTTAGAACGAAGATACTCAATATCCTCATCTGAAAACTTTAAATTTTTAATATATTCAATTGCGTTTTGAAGTCCTGCGCAGATAGCGAAACCTCCGTTATCAGGTACACGTCTAAAAAATAAATCAAAACAGCCTTTTTTATCCTTTAACCCTGCTTCAAAATAGCCGTTTGACATAGTAAAGCAGTTATAATCATTAAGCATTGACAATCTGTCGTTACTGATAGCCATTTTTTACACCTCAAAAAATCCAACGTAAAAATTTTATATAAAATATTGTAGCACATTTTAAAAAAATATTCAACCGACAAGATAAAACTTTACAAATAGGACATAGAATTTATACCTATTGCTTTTATGTACAAGCCTATCTGTATTCGTAGGGCAGGTTTTTTACTCCTGCCGTTCTTCTCACGAGAGCAATACGTGGGATTGAAGACTAGATGCACATCAATCCAACAAAAAAACGGAGCTTTTCCTTTTCAGGTTAAGCTCCGTTTTTAATTGGAAGTATCTTATTAAACCTTTTTGATATGCCAGATTTCGTCAGCGTACTGCGCGATTGTACGGTCTGATGAGAATTTGCCTGCGTTGCAAGTGTTGATAAAGCACTTCTTAGCGTAAGCGTATTCATCTTTCTGTGCATTGTTGATATCGATTTTGGCTTTAATATAACTATCAAAATCGCGTAACAGATAATAATGGTCAGCCTTGTGCCAAGAAGCACCCTCCAAAATTGAGGTATAAAGCTCTTTGAACATACCTGTTCCGTCATCGTCAAGTGTACCATCGATAAGCGCATCAAGAACACGTTTGATACGTTTATCCTTCTTATAATATTCTTTCGGGTCGTAAGAGTCTTTAATCTCCTCAATTTCTTCAACTCTTGCGCCGAAGATAAAGTTGTTCTCCTCGCCTGCCTCTTCGACAATTTCGATATTCGCACCGTCGAAAGTACCGAGTGTACAAGCGCCATTAAGCATAAGCTTCATATTACCTGTACCGCTCGCCTCAGTACCGGCGGTAGAAATCTGCTCCGAAACATCAGCAGCCGCAACTATTTTTTCAGCATAGGAAACATTATAATTTGATACAAAAACAACTTTTATAAACTTGCTTACGACAGGGTCTTTTTCGATTAAATTCTTAACCTCATCGATAAGTTTTATAATAGCCTTAGCTCTGAAATAGCCCGGAGCAGACTTCGCGCCGAAAATAAAGGTTGTAGGTTTGAACGCCTCTAATTCGCCGTTTTTAATTTCAAAATATAGCTCTAAAATGCCAAGGGCATTTAAAAACTGACGTTTGTACTCATGAAGTCTCTTAATCTGAACATCATAAACAGTTTCAGGGTCAAGTTTTACGCCGTCATGTGCATAAACATAATCGCTGAGTACCTTTTTATTATCCTTCTTAATCTTAATAAAGCGGTCGAGCACTGCTTTATCATCAGCATATTTTTCTAAACCTTTAAGCTCATCGAGGTTATTAAGCCAAGCTTCTGAACCTAGCAACTCAGTAATAAGTGCTGATAATTCAGGGTTGCAAAGACCGATCCAACGACGCTGAGTAATA
>JBGVHY010000267.1:0-2284 GCA_045122755.1 Acutalibacteraceae bacterium
AAAGCGAATGAGGGCAGATAGCAGTAATCAAAATACCGCCGATTGACGGGTCAAGAATAGGACCGCCTGCTGAAAGCGAATAAGCAGTTGAACCTGTAGGAGTTGAAACGATAACACCGTCGGAACGAGTGTGCATAATCTCGTTTTCGCCGACTTCAATCGAGATATCGACAATTCTCGACAATGCACCGCGCGAAACAACTGCATCATTAGCGCAATAAAGCTTTTTCTCCCCTATTTCGGAAAGCACGCTCACCTCAAGCATCATTCGTTTATCAACAAAATATTCGCCTGTTTTCAAGTTTTTAAGCAATTCAAGTTCGTTTTCTTCAAGACCTGCAGTGTAACCAAGTCGCCCACCGTTAATACCTAGAACGCTTTTTCTGTATGTAGAGCAAAGCTTTGCCGCATGAAGAATAGTTCCGTCACCGCCGAAGGCAATGGCAAAATCGCTGTTTTCAATATCTTTTTCGTTTTCATACATCACAGGTGTGATTTTAAGTTCTGTGAGCCTTGATTTAATTTCATCAAGCACTTGCTTTTTTACGCCTGCAGGATTAAGAAAAATTACCGCTCTCATAACTTCTCCTTAACTTAGCTCTATATGCGACTGGTTTATAAGCTCATCAGCCGTTATTTTTGCTTTAAATTCTTTATTGTCGTCGTTTTTAATATGTATTAAATACTCAATATTTCCCTGAGGGCCTTTTATAGGTGAAAATTCAAGATTTAATACCGAAAATCCGAGCTCTATAGAAAAATCAATAATTTTATTTACTACCTCAAGATGAGTTGAAGCCTCACGAACGACACCTTTTTTACCTACCTTTTCTTTGCCTGCTTCAAACTGAGGTTTGATAAGGCAAACACATTCCCCGTTTTCTCTCATCAGAGTTTTAAGCACAGGCAGAATTTTGGTAAGCGAAATAAATGAAACATCGACCGACGCAAATTGGAGCTCGTCGGGAATCTGCTCTTTGGTGCAGTATCTGAAATTTGTGCGCTCAAGGTTTACAACACGCTCATCGGTGCGAAGTTTCCACGCAAGCTGACCGTAGCCGACATCGACCGAATAAACCTTCACAGCGCCGTTTTGCAGCATACAATCGGTAAAACCGCCGGTTGATGCGCCGATATCAGCACAGATTTTATCAGATAAAGTAATATCGAAATTCTTCATCGCTTTTTCAAGCTTGAGCCCGCCGCGACTTACATATTTGAGAGTTTCACCGCGAACTTCGACGTTCATACCCTCTTTAACCTGAAAGCCGGCCTTGTCAACCTTTTGATTATCAACAAAGACAACACCCGCCATTATAAGAGCTTTACCCTTTTCACGCGACTCTACAAGTCCGTTTTTCACTAAATAAACATCTAATCTTTCAGCCAATTTAGAGTTACTCCCCTTTAATTCTGCTTATAATACTATCTGCATCAAGCTGCAAATCCGACAACGCTTGCGCAACAGTTGAATGAGGAACAAAGCCTTCAATTGCGGTGATACTGATTTTGCCTTTGTAGCCTTTTTCGTAAAGCATCGACACAAAATGCTCTGCAAAACCGCCTGTTTTCATACCCTCTTCAAAGAAGTATAATTTCTTGCAATTCATTGCCTCTTTAATTGCCTGTTCATTTACAGGTTTGATTTTATTAAAAGCAATTATTTTAGCATTTAAATCTTCATTAGCCTTGAGCACTTCGCCGAGTTCTCTGCCATAAGTTACAATTGCAGTATCCGACTCGATATTTCCAAGGACATAATAATCCGACGGCTCAGGTAAATCCGCCTCAATCTCGTTACCTCTCGGGTAACGAATTGCGACAACGCCCGTATTGTTATAAATTGCGCATTTCATATCATAGCGCAGTTCCTTAAAGGTTGACGGAGAATACACCGTTACATTAGGAATAGAATTTAAAAACGCAACATCAAAAACACCCTGATGAGTTTCGCCGTCAGCACCGACGATACCGGCGCGGTCGATACCGATAATAACCTTTAAATCCTGCAAAGCGGCATCATGAATAATCATATCATAAGAACGCTGTAAAAATGTCGAATAACCGGCGAAAAACGGCACCATGCCGCTTTTTTAAAGTCCGCTTGAAAAGTTGACTGCGTGCTCCGGGGCTATACCGACATAATAAAAACGACTCTTGAATTTTTCAGAGAAAGGAATAAGCCCTGTACTATCTCTCATAGCGGCAGTAATAGCGCAAATTCGTTTGTCCTTTTCAGCGAACGCAACCAACGCTTTACCGAATTCTTTTGAAAAATTTGGGC
>JBGVHY010000268.1:0-2067 GCA_045122755.1 Acutalibacteraceae bacterium
ACGGTGATTTTGAATCATTCGGCAAGGCAATGTTTGGTGAGAATACTACTGTTCAGGCTCCTGTTTTCGGGGAAGACTTTGAATGGGACGATTATCACGACACTGAATATGTTTTCAAATATATAATTCCTGAAAATCAAACTATTGAGTTATTTAAAAAGATTGAAATGCCTATAACAAAAGGCTATTTGGTTGCTAACACTCCCGGTGAATTTTCACGAATTTATTTTTCAACAGATTTCAAAAAGCTGTTTGTTGTTAGAATCAACAGAGAAGAAATAAAGTTATATGTTGAATGTTATGACACCGACTTTAACCAACTTTGGAGCAATGCTTTTCACTTCCCGTTTGACGATATACAAGTAGATTACAACTCAGAGCGAATTTATTTTGAAGTTCAGGGCTATTTATATTATATAAATATAGCCGATGGTTCTGTAACAAAAGACCCTGCGCCGACCGGCTATATCGGAAAAATAATGGCAGTTGATGACGGCGTGGTTGCTTACTGCTCTACAGACGATAGCTTTGTGAAAGTTGACTTTGACGGGAATATTCTTTGGACTGCAAACGCAGAAAATGTTTTTTCTTCCTGCCGTAATATCTCGTATGGTGAAAGCGGCTATATTTTCGCAACTTGCTATTACAGTCAAGAAAATTCTTTTTATGAAGATTATATTGTAATTGTTGATAAAAACGGAAAAATTATAACAGAAATTGAAAATAGCTATTATTAAAATAAAAATTCGGCATTTTTTATTTGCTTCGCAAAACAAAAAACCTCAAGGAATTTTCCTTGAGGTTTTTTTCGGAAGTAAGTTAAATTACTTAAGTTCAACAGTTGCGCCAGCTTCTTCAAGTTTAGCTTTAAGAGCTTCAGCGTCATCTTTAGAAACGCCTTCTTTAACTGCTTTAGGAGCGCCGTCAACGAGAGCTTTAGCCTCAGCAAGACCAAGACCTGTTGCTTCTCTAACTGCTTTGATAACAGCGATTTTCTGAGCGCCTGCTGCTGTAAGAACAACATCAAACTCAGATTTTTCTTCTGCAGCACCTGCTGCATCGCCAGCACCGCCAGCAACTACTACTGGAGCAGCAGCTGATACGCCGAATTCTTCTTCAAGAGCCTCTACGAGCTCAGCAAGCTCTAAAACTGAAAGAGCTTTAACATCATCAATAAATTTTGTAATTTTTTCTGAAGCCATTTTAAATTTCCTCCAAATGTTATTTTTTAAAATTAGTTTTTTGGCACTCATTTGTGCCTTAGCACTTAAATGAAATTAAGCGCTCTGCTCTTCTTCGCCCTTTTCTTTAATAGCATTAAGAGCATAAACGAGGTTGCAGATAGGAGCTTTCAAGCTGCCGAGAGCTTTTGCAACAAGACCTTCTTTTGAAGGAAGCTTAGCAAGGCTCTTAACCTTATCAACTGCAACTACCTCACCGTCGATGAAACCTGATTTGATTTCAAAGTAACCGTCAGCTTTTTCAGCGAACTCGTTGAGGATTTTTGCGCCTGAGATGTAATCGTCAGCGCTGAGAGCGATAGCGGTTGTACCCTCGAGTACAGTTTTCAAATCGCTAAGACCAGCTTCATCAGCAGCGAAACCGAGCAATGAATTCTTAACAACGAAGTAATCAATGCCTGCTTCACGAAGTGATTTACGAAGCACTGTATCATCAGCAACAGAAATACCCTTGTAGTCAACTACAACGCCTGCACATGAACTTTTGAGTTTCTCGGTAAGTTCAACAACGATTTGTTTCTTCTGTTCTAAAACAGCTGCACTTGGCAAAATAATTCACCTCCGAATGAATTTTCACTGTGCGTTACATATAAGAAAAGCCTTCCCGTAAGAAGACGGAAAGGCATTAAAATACACAAATTAAACGTAGTGTACCCTTTCCTCGGCAGGTAGTTTTACGTTACGAGCGAATGCTCACCTGCTGTCTTTAGAACGGACAGTGCTAATATAATAACACATCACAAAGTATTTGTCAAGCATTATTTTTAATTGGGTATATTAAACTTTATGCTGATGTTTAAAAATTTAATATAAAATAAAAACCAGA
>JBGVHY010000269.1:0-9843 GCA_045122755.1 Acutalibacteraceae bacterium
TGGATGCCTTTTAGCATTACTTTTACTTAAAACAGTTTATTAATTTTCAGAAAGGGGAGCATACCTTTGAGTGCTGAAAAACAGAAGAGAATTACAAATAAGTCATCATTCTGGGCATCTGTAAGACAGGACGGAAAGATGGATTTGACATTTCTGTTTTTAGTAACAGGACTGATTGTAACAGGTCTTATAATGCTTTTTTCGGCTTCTGCGCCGTATGCTTCTCATTATTATGGAAACAGCTATCACTTTATAACACGTCAGTTGATTTTTGCTATAGGCGGATTTGTGTTGATGCTTTTTATTTCAAGAATCAATTATCACGTTTTCAGACGCTTTGTATGGCTTATTACAGGTATTTCAATTGCGCTTCTGATATTGGTTCTTGTAATGCCTGAATCTGTAGGCGGATTTAAACGTTGGATTGCAATCGGCAGTTTTACGTTCCAGCCTTCCGAAATAGCGAAATTTGCGCTTACAGTATTGCTTTCTTTCCTTATTTCAAAGAATTATAAGAGAATGAAAGAGCTGAAATTCCAGATAACTTTGCTTGGAATAATCGGTCTTTTCTGCGTGCTTATTCTTGTTGAAAATCACCTTTCTGCTACAATTCTTGTATTTACAATCGGATTTGTGCTGATGTTTATCGGCGGAATGAGTATGAAGCTTGTTTTCGGTATGGGTATTCTCGGTGCAAGCGGTGTAGTTCTGGCGATTGTAACAGGTCTTATCAGTTACGCATCTGACCGTATCCAGTATTGGTTTGACCCATGGCTTGATGCTACAGGCAAGGGCTTTCAGACAATTCAGTCATTGCTTGCAATCGGTTCAGGCGGTGTAATGGGCAGAGGAATTGGGCAGTCTAACCAGAAATATCTTTGGCTTCCGGAGCCTCAAAATGATTTTATCTTTTCGGTTGTTTGCGAGGAATTAGGCTTTGTAGGAGCAGCTCTTATCGTAATCGCATTCGCTTTGCTTGTTTGGCGCGGTTTTACTATCGCTCTCAGAGCGCCTGACAAATTCGGTATGCTTATGTGTATCGGTCTTGTTTTTCAGGTAGGCTTGCAGACCGTTCTTAATATCCTCGTTGTTACCAACACCTTACCGAATACAGGTATCAGCTTGCCGTTCTTCAGCTACGGCGGTACTTCGCTTGTTATGCTTTTGGTACAAATGGGAATTGTTTTGTCTATTTCAAGAAGTTCAAATATAGAAAAGGCTTAGGAGAAATATAATGAATATAGTATTTGTTGCAGGAGGTACAGGCGGTCATATCAATCCTGCTTTGGCTGTAGCCGGTACAATTAAAGAGAAATATCCTGATACAAAAATCAGTTTTATCGGAAACCGTAAGGGAATGGAGGCAACTCTAGTTCCGAAAGCCGGTTATGATTTCTTCCCGATTGATGTAGCAGGTTTTCAAAGAAAAATTTCTCTTAATAATATAAAAAGAAACGTTGTGGCTGTATACAGAATGTTTCAGTCAACTGTTCAGGCAGAAAAAATTCTCGAAATTTTAAAGCCTGATGTAGTTGTCGGAACAGGCGGTTATACCTGCGGACCTGTGCTTAGAAAAGCCGCTAAAATGGGCATTAAGACAGCAACTCACGAACAGAATGCTTTCCCTGGTGTTACTACAAAAACCTTGTGTAAATATGTTGATGAGGTTATGGTGGCAATGCCTGATGCAATAAAGCGGCTTCCCGATAACAGAAATTATATCGTTACGGGTAACCCTGTAAGACAATCAATTATTGATACAACCAAACAAGAGGCTAGGAAAAAACTCGGACTTGATATGGATAAGCCGATGATTTTGTCCCTCGGAGGTTCTTTAGGCGCAAGAGCGGTTAATGAAGCAATAGCTGAAGTTCTCGGTTGGCACGCAAATTCAGGTAAATATTATCATTTTCATGCGATCGGAAAGTACGGTGTTGATTGGATGCCTGACCTTATCCGTTCAAAAGGCGTTGAATTTGAAAAGCTTGATAATTTAAGAATTTCTGAGTACATATATGATATGGACTTGTGTATGGCTGCGGCTGATTTAGTTATCAACCGCGCAGGCGCTTCTACCATCAGCGAATTACAGGTAAAAGGAATGCCTTCAATTCTTATTCCTTCTCCGAATGTTGCTGAAAATCATCAGTATTATAATGCAAAAACTCTTTCTGATAACGGTGCGGCAATTCTCATTGAGGAAAAGGATTTAACAGGCGAGAGCTTAATAAATGCAATAAAATCAGTAATTGATGATAAAGAAAAATTAAAGCAAATGGGTGAAAATGCAAAGAAAACTGCGGTTTTTGATGCAAATGATCGAATTTGTGATGTGATAATGAACCTTTATAACAGCAAATAATAACACTTTCACCCTATCATTCATAAAATAATATGCATTTCAGTTTTATGAATGGAGGGTGTTTTTGTTGGAAAAACTCATTATTAACGGAAAGCGGACATTAGAGGGTGAAATCGGCATCCATGGTGCTAAGAACGCAGCTTTACCAGTTCTTTGCGCAAGTGTCCTCTGCGATGAAAAAGTCATATTACATAATTGTCCTGCGCTTTCCGATGTTGATAATACAATTGAAATTTTAAAATTTTTAGGACTTAGCGCAAAAAGAGAAGAGTCCGATGTTGAGATAATTCCGTCAAAAAACATCAAAAATTTTATTCCCGAGCATTTTATGAGTAAAATGCGTTCGTCGATAATCTTTTTAGGTGCAATTCTTTCGCGCAACGGCAATGCAAGGCTTTGCCTGCCGGGCGGTTGCGAATTAGGGCCGAGACCGATTGATATCCATCTTAACAGTTTCCGTAAGCTTGGAATTGATGTAAGAGAAAAGTTCGGTGCTATTGACTGTAAATGCAAGAGAATAACGGGAACTGCGATTAATCTGCCGTTTCCGAGTGTCGGCGCTACTGAAAATATAATGCTCGCGGCAGTCAAGGCAAAGGGCAGAACGGTAATACATAATGCCGCCAGAGAGCCTGAAATAAAAGAGCTTGAGCTGTTTTTAAACAAGTGCGGTGCGGATATTTCGGGTGCAGGCGGAAACAGTATTGTAATAAACGGTGTTGAAAGACTGCATGGTTGTGAACATACGATTTTGTCAGACAGAATTGAGGCATCTACCTATATGGCATTCGCCGCAGTTACAGGCAGTAATCTGATGATAAAGAACGTCTGTACTGAGCATATTGAGCCTGTGATTTTCGCTTTTCGCGAGTCAGGTTGTGAGGTGGAGCTGGGTGAAGACTATATAAGAATAAATTCACCGAAATCACTTAACAGAGTGCATCATATAAAGACCTTGGTTTATCCGGGATTTCCAACTGATTCTGTTATGCCGTTGATGGCGTTGTGTTCAGTGGCAAAAGGTACGTCAGTTTTTGAAGAAACAATTTTTCAAAACAGATTTAAGTCCGCCGATGAGCTTAATAAGCTCGGAGCTGAGATAAAAGTTTATGACCGATTGGCAATTGTAGAAGGTGTCGATTCGCTTTACGGCACAGAGGTAAAAGCAACCGACCTTCGCGGCGGTGCGGCGCTGATTTGTGCAGGGCTTGCAGCAGAGGGAACAACAACGGTTTCTGAGCTGCACCATATCGACAGAGGATATGAAAAAATAGAAAATAACCTTAGTTTAATAGGGGCAGATATAAAACGGAGTTTGTAAAATGGACGAAAGAACAAAAAGAAAACGGCAGCTTGAAATGAAACAATCTAAGCGCAAGAAAAAGCTCATTTCAGCGCCTAAGAAAAAGAAAATTCCAGATAAAAAGGTAAAACCGAAAGAAAAAAGAACGGTTAATAAGGCGCCGCAAGGATACCCTGAAGAACAACAGCCGAAACCTAAAAAATATGTTTCCAAAAAGCGAATAAGACGAAGAAGAAAAATTTTAGTTATTACTTCGTTGATACTGATTTTGGGTATTACTTTGACGACTCTGTCGCTTACCGTTTTCTTCCCGATTAAAACAATTAAAATTTCGGGTTGCGAAAAGTATACCGCAGAAGAAATTTCTGCCGCAATCGGAGTTGTAAAAGGTGATAATCTTCTGCTAGCGAGCGAATCAAGAGCAAATTCCGCGGTAAATGAGAACTATCCGTATATTGAAACTATTGAATTTCAGAAAAAACTCCCTTTTACTCTTAATGTTAATGTCAAAGAGTATGATGTTTACGCGCAAATAAAGTTTGTAGGCGGTTATATCAGGGTAGGTAAGGACGGAAAAGTTCTTGAAACATCGGATAAATTCTTAAAAGGTGCTACTGTTGTAAACGGAGTTACAGTTAAAGAGAAAAATATCGGCGAAAAGGTTTCGTTTACAAGCAACAGCGGTGAAGAAGATATCTTTGCTAAAATAGACGAGATTATAAGTGCCTTTGAGGATAGTAAAATAGGCGGTGTAACGCTTATTAACTTTTCGGATATGCAGGATATCAGGGTGACTTACAACAATCAGATTGTTATGCTGCTCGGCTCGAGTGCTAATATGGACAAAAAGCTGGCTCATGCCAAAGCAACGCTTGAAGCAAGGTCATCAAGCAAGGAAACAGGAACGCTTAATTTAAGCAGAATACCCGGTGCGAAAAACGAGGCAAGCTTCATCCCGAGAGAGCTTGAAGCAGATGAAATCGCCGGAAAGAAAAAATAATTCGGTATATTTTAAGAAAAATAAAAAATAATTGTTGCAATATTTTTTATTTCGTGTTACAATTATTCAGTAAAATTGACTATTATGTGGATTTAAGATATTTAGGAGGATAAAAATCATGAGCGTTGATACTAAAAAAGAAGAACTTATTAATGAAGTAAATGATGTTGTTCAGATTAAAGTTGTCGGTGTTGGCGGCGGTGGCGGAAACGCTATCGACAGAATGGTCGAGGCCGGTGTAAACGGTGCTGAATTTGTTGCTATCAACTCTGATAAACAGGCACTTTTACGTTCAAAGGCTGATCAAAAAATCCAGATCGGTGAGAAGCTTACTCATGGTCAGGGCGCCGGTGCTAAACCTGAAGTTGGTAAAGGTTCTGCCGAAGAATCAAAAGACGATATTATCGCTGCTTTAAAAGGTACTGATATGGTATTTGTAACTGCCGGTATGGGCGGCGGTACAGGTACAGGTGCTGCTCCTGTTGTTGCTCAGCTCGCAAAAGATATGGGTATCCTTACAGTAGGCGTTGTTACTAAACCTTTCGCTTTTGAAGGTAAACGCCGTATGGATCAGGCTGAAAAAGGTATTGCTGACCTTGCTGGTCACGTTGACTCACTTATCGTTATCCCTAACGAAAGATTAAAATTAGTTTCAGAGCAGAAAATCACTTTTATGAACGCTTTCCAGATTGCTGACGATGTTCTTCGTCTTGGCGTTCAGAATATTTCTGAGCTTATCAAAATGCCTGCAACTGTTAACCTTGACTTTGCTGACGTTACATCAGTAATGAAAGATTCAGGCTATGCTCATATGGGCGTTGGTACTGCTACAGGCAGAGATAAGGCTGAGGCTGCTGCTCACGAAGCTATTACAAGTCCGCTTATCGAAACATCTATGAACGGTGCAAAAGGACTTATTGTCTGCGTTGTTGCTTCTCCTGACATCGGACTTGATGAAGTTTCAGATGCATCTACAATTATCCAGGAAGCTGCTCATCCGGATGCAAATATCATCTGGGGTATTATGTTCGATGAGAAACTCGAAGATACTATCAAAATCACAGTTGTTGCTACAGGTTCTGCTGAAACTCCTTCACAGAAGAAAGCAGATATGCCAAGCTTCAATATTGATTCTGCCGCTGATGATAACGACTTCTATGATGACGTTTCATCAATCTTCAATAAATAATTGTATTTAATATTACTTAAATTAAATCCGACAAACCTTGTCGGATTTAATTGTTGTAGTAGGAGTTTTTATGGATTGGATTGAAATTTTAGTTAATATACCTGTCGAATTGGTTGACAGAGCATCGGATATTTGCACAATGGTCGTGCCTTACGGCTTTTATATTGAGGATTATTCCGAACTTGAAAAAGATGCGCTTGAAATTGCTCATATTGACTTAATTGATGAGGAATTAGTTGCAAAACCGCGCGATAAGGCTATTATTCATATTTATATTGATCCTGAGTCTAATTATAAAGATGCTGTTGACTTTTTAAGTCATCGCTTGCAGGCTGAGGGCATTGATTTTTCGATTGATACAAACGGCATTTCCGAGGAAGACTGGGCGAATAATTGGAAAAAGTATTTTAAACCTACAGAGATAGGCGATAAGCTTCTTATTTTGCCTGAATGGGAGGAACAGCCCGAAACAGATAGAAAAATACTTAAAATCGACCCGGGTGCGGCTTTCGGTACAGGTACTCATTCGACTACAAAGCTTTGCCTCGGTGCAATTGAAAAATATGTAGAAGTTAATAAAACCGTCCTCGATATAGGAACAGGTTCAGGCATTTTGTCTATTGCGTCAATGCTTCTCGGCGCAAAAAGTGCCTTCGGTGTTGATATTGACGCTTTGGCTGTTAAAACTGCTATTGAAAACGGCGCAAAGAATGGCTTTTCAGCGCCTGAATACACTATGGTAAACGGCGATTTAGCTGATAAGGTTGAGGGTAAATACGATGTCTGCATTGCAAATATTGTCGCCGATATTATTATCAAACTTTGTGACAATGTTACTGATTATATTGTGCCTAACGGCTTGTTTATCACATCAGGTATTATTGATACAAGGGCTAACGAGGTTATCACAAAACTTGAGACCACAGGCTTTAAAATCATTGAGAAGATGGAAGAAAAGGGCTGGTACTGTATCGTATCAGAATATACAGGGGAGTAATTTATGTTAGTTTATGAAGAACAAAAACAACGTCTTACTGCGTATGAGGAAGAACTGAGTGACCTTAAAGACGCTCTTAATCTTTCGGCAGTTGAAAAGGAAGTTGCAGAGCTAGAGGAACAGTCTGCAAAGGACGGCTTTTGGGATGACGTTGAAAATTCTCAAAAAATACTCAAAAAAACAAGTAATTTAAAAGCAATTGTCAAAGGCTATAACGATTTAAAGGCTTGCTATGATGATACTTTGGTACTTATCGAAATGGCTGACGAGGAAGAGGACGAGTCACTTTTAGACGAGGTTATCGCTGGTGTTGATAAGTTTATTGCAGATTATGATAATATGCGCTTATCAACGCTTTTAAACGGCGAGTATGACTCAAATAACGCTATTCTTACATTCCACGCAGGTGCAGGTGGAACTGAGGCTCAAGACTGGGTTGAAATGCTTTTCAGAATGTATAATCGTTGGGCTGAACGCCATGGATTTACTGCTAAAACGCTTGACTATCTTGACGGCGATGATGCCGGTCTTAAAAGCGCAGTTGTGCTTATTGAGGGCGTAAATGCCTACGGTTATTTGAAAAGCGAAATGGGAGTTCACCGCTTGGTAAGAGTTTCTCCATTTGACTCATCTGGCAGACGACATACTTCGTTTGCTTCACTCGAAGTTATGCCTGAGATTAATGACGATATTGAAATTGATATTAACCCTGATGATTTGAGAGTTGATACCTACCGTTCATCAGGTGCAGGCGGTCAGCATGTAAACAAAACATCGTCTGCCATTCGTATCACCCATATTCCAACAGGTATCGTTGTTGCTTGTCAAAATGAGCGTTCACAGCATCAAAATCGCGACCAAGCTATGAAAATGCTTAAATCAAAGTTGCTTGAGATTAAAGAGCGCGAGCATCTTGATAAAATTGAAGATATCAAGGGTGTTCAGAAAGAGATTGCCTGGGGTTCGCAGATTCGTTCTTATGTATTTATGCCGTATACTTTGGCGAAAGACCATAGAACAAATTTTGAAAACGGTAATATCAACGCAGTTATGGATGGCGACCTCGATGGATTTATCAATGCTTATCTTAAAGCAAAATCCAAAGGTGAGATATAATTTTCTAGGAGTGCTTTGCACTCCTATTTTTGTGCAACAACTTATATTTTTTATGAAATAGCTTATATAGTTGTTGCATTTTTCTTCATTTAGTGGTAAAATATAGATATAACAAAGAGGAGAGAAAAACAATGAAAACAAAGAAATTTATATCAATTATAATGTGTTTGGTGTTGCTATTAAGCACATTAGCGGTATCAATTGTATCAGCTAGCGCTGAAGCTTATGGTGATTTTGAGTACGAAGTGCTTGATGACGACACTGTGGAAATTACATATTATACAGGCAGTGCAACTGAACTTGAAATCCCATCAGAAATTGACGGAAAAAGTGTAACAAGTATTGGTGATTATGCATTTGATTATTGCGAATCATTAACAAGCATAACAATCCCAGATAGCGTAACTAGTATTGGTGATTGGGCATTTTCTGAATGCACATCAATAACAAGCATAACAATCCCAGATAGTGTAACAAGTATTGGTGAAGAGGCATTTTATTATTGCACATCATTAACAAGCATAACAATCCCTGACAGTGTAACAAGTATTGGTTATAGTGCATTTGGTTATTGCACATCATTAACAAGCGTGAGCATAGGAGATAGTGTAACAAGTATTGGTGGTTCTGCATTTTACAATACAGGATATTATAACAATAGTGATAATTGGGAAAACGATGTTTTATATATAGGTAAGTATTTAATTAGTGCTAAAACAAGTATTTCAGGTGAATATAAAATCAAAGAAGGCACTAAACTAATTGCAGATATGGCATTTGAAGATTGCGAATCATTAACAAGTGTAACAATCGGAGATAGTGTAACAAGCATTGGTGATTATGCATTTTGTAATACAGGATATTATAATAATGAAGAAAATTGGGAAGATAATGTTTTATATATCGGTAATTATCTTATTGATGCAAAATCAAGTATATCAGGTAATTATAAAATTAAAGATGGAACAAAAGTAATTGCTGGAGGTGCATTTTATAATTGCGAATCATTAACAAGCATAACAATTCCCGATAGTGTAACAAGTATTGGCAGTGGTGCATTTTTTAATTGCGACTCATTAACAAGCATAACAATCCCTGACAGTGTAACAAGTATTGGTGATTATGCATTTAGAGATTGCACATCATTAGCAAGCGCAACAATCGGTAATGGTGTAACAAGTATTGGTGGCAGTGCATTTTATAATTGCGAATCATTAACAAGCATAACAATACCTGATAGTGTGATAATTATTAATGATTATTTGTTTTATGAATGTACATCATTAACTAATGTAGCGTTAGGAAAAAATATAATAGGTATTGGTTGCAGAGCATTTGAGAACTGCTGGTCGCTTGAAAGCATAATAATTGGCAATAGTGTAAGGTATATATCTGAATATGCATTTTCTAGTTGTGGATCACTTAAAAGTGCAACAATCGGAAATAGTGTAACAAGTATAGGTGATAGTGCATTTTCAGGTTGCGATTCATTAACAAGCATAATAATCCCCGATAGTGTAAAAAGTATAGGTGATTATGCTTTTAATGGTTATTTTAGCGGATTGATAATTAATGGTTATACGAATTCCGAAGCAGAACGCTATGCAAATGAAAACGGAATAACATTTGTAGCAATAGATGGTGAAACACCTGACGAGCCAAGCACCCAGCCAAGCACCCAACCATCAACTCAACCAACCGCACCATCGCAGAGTGTTAACACACCTAGCACAAACAACGCAACAGTTACTACAACTACTACTAAACCAACCACAACGGTTAAGTCAACCGAGTCGGTTGAAAAAGTTGCTTTAAATGTTCCGAAACTCAAAGCAAAAGGCACTAAGGGTAAGCTTAAAATTACTTATAAAAAGGT
>JBGVHY010000270.1:0-6081 GCA_045122755.1 Acutalibacteraceae bacterium
TTACAGAGCCTGATACTGTAAGTCTCACAACAACAAGCGGTATTTCATATATTAAATTCACTCCTTCAGCGAGCGATGATTATGTAATTTATGCTGAAAGCAACTGCGATTCTTATGGATATCTTTTTGATGCCGACGGAAATCAGTTGGAATATGATGATGACTCCGACGACGACAGCGATTTCTTTATGTCATATTATCTTGAAGAAGGCGAAACTTATTATATAGGCGTAAAAGAATATGATGATTCAGGTTATTCAATTGATGTTATAATTGATACAGAAGATAATTATTACGGATATTAATATTTTTTGGATAAAAAAGTGCAAAAGGCATCGCCTTTTGCACTTTTTCTTTCATTTATACTTCGTTCCATTTGTATTTGTGAAGCTCGCCGAAGTTCTGGAGTTCTGGGTAATCCCATTGGCGCAAAACCTCGTAAACACCTACGCATACGGTGTTTGAAAGATTAAGCGAGCGTATTTCACCCATCATCGGAAGTCTTACGCAACGCTCGGGATTTTTAATAAGCAGTTCTTCAGGAAGTCCTGCGGTTTCCTTGCCGTACATTAAATAGCAGTTATCAGCGTAAGAAACCTCGGTATGAGTCTGTCTTGCTTTGGTTGTAAAATAAAAATACTGCGCGTTATTATGATTTGTCTTCTCAAAAAAGTTCTCTAAATTTTCATAATATGTTATATCAAGATACTGCCAGTAGTCAAGACCTGCGCGTTTAAGTTTTTTATCGTCAGGTGTAAATCCCATAGGCTTAATTATGTGAAGTCGGGCACCTGTAGCCGCACAGGTTCTTGCAACATTTCCTGTGTTTGACGGAATTTCAGGCTCGACAAGTACTATATTTAAAATCGGCATTTTTCTTCTCCTTTTAAATTAAAACTGCACTAATTTTACACCAAAAGTCCTCAGTTTGCAACCCTACTTGTAAAAAAGTCGGAAATAGATTATAATAGTATAAGAAATGAATCAGAAAAAGGAAAAACAAATTTTGAATGGACTTATCTGCCCTGTTTGCAAACAGAAATTAAATTTAGATCAAAAAACATATAAATGTGAGAATAATCATTGCTTTGATGTTTCAAAATACGGCGTTGTGAACCTCTCACTTAATAATAAATCCTCGAAAAAACGCCATGGCGACGATAAAATGATGGTTGTTGCGCGAAAAGAGTTTCTGGATAGCGGTTATTACGCCCCAATACAGGACACAGTTGTAAATTTGCTCAAAAAGCATTGTAAAACAGGTTCAACTCTGCTTGATGCAGGTTGCGGCGAGGGTTATTATACCGCCGCGGCGGCTGAGGCGCTTTGCGCCGAGGCAGTTTTCGGTATTGATATTTCAAAAGACGCTTTGCGGTGGTTTAAGAAACGTATGCCTACCGCAATGCCGATTGTTTCAAGCATTTTTAAAATGCCGATTGCAGATAAAAGCGTTGATGTTGTGCTTAATATGTTCGCGCCGAATCCAGCTGAGGAATTTTCGAGAATCTTAAAAAAAGACGGATTTATGATTAGAACCTTTGTTCTGCGCGACCATCTTATCGAGTTGAAACAAGCGGTTTATGACAAGGCATACTATAATAATGTTGAGAGCGCCGAGGTCGAGGGATTTCGGCTTATTGACTCGGTTAAAACCGAAAAGCTTATTCATATAGAAGATGAGAATATTAAAAACCTTTTCTGTATGACTCCTTATTACTATAAAACGAGCAAGTCTGACCAGCTGAAACTCGAGCGTTTACAGTCGCTCGACACTACTTTACAGGTTATGACGGGTATTTATAAAAAGTTGTAAACTTGTTAAAATTTTATTCATCAAATGATTTTGAATTCATTTATACTAAAATTAACATATTTCCAAAATGAAAGGAATGGAGAAAATGGGCGTTACCAGAGTAATGGTTGTTGATGACGACAATAATATTTGCGAATATTTAAGACTATACCTTGAAAAGGAAGGCTTTGGCGTTGAGATTTATCATGATGGTAAGTCAGCGGTTGATAATTTTCAGAAATTTGACCCGGCTATAATTTTGCTTGATGTAATGATGCCGAATATGGACGGCTGGCAGGTCTGCCGAGAAATCAGAAAGCAGAGTCAGGTGCCGATTATTATGATTACTGCCAAGGGTGAAACCTTTGATAAGGTACTTGGTCTTGAGCTCGGAGCTGACGACTATGTCGTAAAACCGTTTGAGGCAAAAGAGGTTATCGCCCGTATCAAGGCGGTACTACGCAGAAGCGGTTATAACGATTCCGAAACTGTTAAAAAAGTAGAATTTGATAAATTAACTATTAATCTTACAAATTACGAGATGACCGTAAACGGCAAAGCCGTTGACACTCCTCCGAAGGAGCTTGAGCTTATCTATCATCTCGCTTCAAACCCGAATAAGGTTTATACCCGTGACCAGCTGCTTGACGAGGTCTGGGGATTTGATTACTATGGTGACTCAAGAACAGTTGACGTTCACGTTAAAAGACTTCGTGAAAAATTAGAAGGTGTATCCGAAAGCTGGGCGCTTAAAACGGTCTGGGGTGTAGGATACAAATTTGAAACAAAATAAAGGGATTTTTTAAATGCGAAAAAGTATATTTGCGAAGTACTTTACCATTGTTGCGGCAATAATATCAGTAAGCGTAATTATATTTTCCTGCATAGTTATGGGCTCGTCGCAAAAGCAATGGATTGAAGATAAAAATGCGTTGCTTTCAAAAAACGTAAAAACCGTTTCGGAGATTTTGTCCGACCCGTCAAACCGTTATGAATACGGTCAAATTCAGCTTTATCAGACAATTGATGTTATCAGCAGTATTATTGATTCCACAATGTTTATCGTTGATGAAAACGGGCAATGTTATTACGTAACGGGTGAGAACAGCGCCCCTGAAAACGGAGCGTTTATCGAGTCCTCAATTATCTCAAAAGCAACTAAAGGTAAATATGTCGAAACAGGAACACTCGGCGGTGCGCTTAATGAGCGCTGTTTTGTTGTCGGATATCCTGTGATAATAAATAATGTACAAAACGGCGTTGTTTTTGCATCTGTTCCAATGCACCAGTCCAGCGCCTATACTTCGGAAGTTTTCAAAATTATCTTTTATGCAGGCATTGTAGTTTTGATTATTGCATTCGTTGCAAGTTATCTTGCTTCAGCACAAATGACAAAACCGCTGCGACAGATGGCACAGGTTATCAAAAAAATTGAAAGCGGCGATTTTTCGGCGCGTATGCCTGTTGACCGACAGGACGAAATTGGACTTCTTGCCGATTCCATCAATAAAATGGCGGTATCGGTCGGTGCGCTTGAAGGAATGAGAAGAGATTTTATCTCCAGCGTTTCGCATGAGCTTAAAACTCCGATGACAACCATTTCAGGCTTTGTTGACGGAATTTTGGATGGAACGATTCCTAAAGAAGAATCAGCGCGGTATTTACGCATTGTGTCGGATGAAACCAAGCGTCTTGCGCGACTTGTAAACTCAATGCTTCAGCTCTCGCGACTTCAGTCGGAAGAAATGAAGCTTAATAAAACAACCTTTAATCTTTCTGATATGATTATCAGCGTTTTTCTCTCGTTTGAACAGAAAATCGAGAGCAAAAAGCTCGAAATCGTCGGGTTGGATATGCTACACCCCGTAAGCATAACCGCTGACCGCGACCTTATCTATCAGGTGGTTTATAATTTAACCGAAAATGCGATTAAATTCACGCCTGAAGGCGGTACGGTTTCGGTTGTCAGCTCGGTTGAAAAACAGCTTGTCAAATTCTCGATAAGAAATACCGGTGAAGGCTTGCGACAGAGCGAAATGGCGAAAATTTTTGAAAGATTTTATAAAACCGACCGTTCAAGAAGCAACGATAAAACAGGTATGGGCTTCGGCCTTTATATAGTAAAAACCATTATCGGTCTGCATGACGGCAAAATCACCGTCGGCAGCGTGCTCGGTGAGTATACGCAGTTTGATGTAACACTCCCCGATACTGAGGTCGTAGCCGAAATTGATGACGGCAGCGATAAAAAAGCGTAATTTTTAAGGAGATCCTCAAAATGAACAACGAAAATAATTTTGAAAACCAGTTAGAGAACGGTGAAGAACAGACTTCTGCTCAAGAACCTGCGGCAGAGCAGACCGCTCCTGTCAGGGAAACTGCTGAGCCTCAGCCTGAAACCCATGTGGCAGAAAAGACTGTAACTGAGCAGGAAACAGAGCCTGTTTCATCTGAGCAGACTGTCGAACAGTCAACCGATGCTGAACCGCCGAAAGCAGAAGAGCCGCAGGAACAGCCTTCACAAAACGACGGATATAATTCTCAGTACACATATAATAATGTAAATCCTGAGCCGAAAAATTATTATACCGAGCAGAAGCATTATGTTCCTAATCAGTTTAATAATATGAACGGTTCTCAACCTCAGGGCGGTGCTTATTACAGACCTAATCAGCCGCCTGTAAACAACAATGACAAAAAGCCTGATAACGGCAAAAAAGGTTTAAAGATTTTTATTGCGCTCGCAGTTGCAGTTGCGGTGTTTATAGTCGGCGTAGGCTTCGGCAAGCTTGCAAGCGGAACTGCTGACGGCAATAAAGTCACAAGCAGTGATAAGAGCGATGATTCGCTTAAATACAGCGGCGAGGATATTGATGTAAACAGCGGAAACGCTATTGAGCGTGAGGATATCAAGCCTGACGAAAACGGCAAATATACTGCTGACCAGGTTGCAGAGCTTGTAGGTGCTTCGGTTGTAAATATTCAGGTTTATTCGAATACCGATTCATCGGCAGGCGCTACTGCTTCGGGCGTTATTCTTAATGATAAAGGCTACATTATCACAAATGACCATATCTATTCCGAGGTTGCAAACGCAAAATTCGTTGTTACTTTAAACGATGGCACAAGCTATAAGGCTTCGTATGTTGCAGGTGACCAACGCAGTGATATCGCGGTGCTTAAATTTGATGATATTCCTGATAATCTTATCGCCGCTACCTTTGCTGATTCTTCTGAAGTAAAGGCAGGTGACGATGTAATCGCTATCGGCAGTCCTTATGGACTTTCCGGAACGGTTACAAAGGGTATTGTTTCTTATCCGTCAAGAAGAATTTCTACTTCAACCACCGACAGTGAGGGTAATACCACCGCATCGTATTCTATGAGAGTTATCCAGACTGATGTTGCGCTTAACTCGGGCAACTCAGGCGGCGCGCTTGTTAATATGTACGGTCAGGTTGTAGGTATCAACTCATCAAAAATCGCAATAACAGGTTATGAGGGGCTTTGCTTTGCTATTCCGTCAAATGATGCTGTAAAGTATGCAAAAAGCCTTGTTAAAAACGGCGTAGTTGCAAATCGTGCAAGACTCGGTATCACTTATACTGCAATTACATCTGCATCAGCGATTTTAAATGACCTTCCTGCGGGACTTGTAATTCAGGAAATCGATCCCAAAAGTGAGCTTTCTACAAAAGGTCTTACAGTCGGTGAAAACGGCGATATCATCACCGAGATGAACGGTCAGAAGATTACAACCAGCGATATCGCTCTTGATATTATTGATGACAGCTCGGCGGGTGATGAGGTTGAACTTAAAGTATATTCAAGAACTACCAAAAAAGAGATGACTTATAAGGTAAAACTTCTTGAAGACACTTCAAATACAAGCTATGTTAACGAAATTCCGAAACCGTCAACTACAAACGGCTATTCAGGCAGTTATGACGGCGGTTACGGCGAAGGCTACGATAGTTACGGAAACGGCGGAAGTGACGGCTATGGAGGCAACGAAAGCGGCGGCGCTTACGATTACGATGAATACTTCCAGTCCCCATTTGAATTCGGTCAATAAAATGTAAAAGGATTGCACTTAATGTGCAATCCTTTTTATGTGTATTAAGCAACAATGAATAAATAATTAATTATAAATTCGGTCCACTAACGCGAAATTAAAACGGAGTGTCGGGGTTCGCGACGGATACACTTTGCTCTGGGGCAGTTATCAATTAATCTTAATCAAAACAATATTTCAATCAATCGCTCACAGGCTGGTGGTAGCGTAACAT
>JBGVHY010000271.1:0-3364 GCA_045122755.1 Acutalibacteraceae bacterium
TAACGGTTGTATCTGTTGTATTCTCAACTGATATTGCCAAGTCACATTTAACGTCTTTATAGTCATTACCAATTGTGTATTTAAGATAGAAATCCTCAATATAAACCTTATTAGTTCTGTAAAGAACAACATCTCTGAAAATACCGAACATTCTCCAGAAATCCTGATCCTCAAGCCATGATGCCGTAGAATATCTGAATACCTTTACTGCAAGGCGGTTGCCTTTTGGTTTAATATAATCAGTCAAATCAAACTCAGCAGGAGTAAATGAATCCTCGCTATAGCCGATATATTCGCCGTTTAAATAAACTGCAAAAGCAGTTTCAACACCCTGAAAACAGATAATCTTGCGGTCTTTGTTTTTCCAAGAAACCGGTATATCAAAATCAAGAACATAATAACCTGTAGGAATGTCCTTCGGGATATCAGGCTGATTGACGTTAGCTCTGCCGTTGAATGTAAAGCCTACATTGATATAATACGGCTCGCGTTCATCGCAGTTAAGCTCAATCTCACCCGGAACAGGGATAAGATTCCAGTCGGATACATCGTATGAAGGTTGTTCAAAGCCTTCAAAGCTGTCCTGACGTTCTGAATATTTGAACTTCCATTTGCCGTTGAGAAAGACAGCGGTAGGGTTTTCACCCTCAAAACAATAAGATTTATCAGTACGCAGATTTGTATGCGGCTGGATTGTATTCTGTTCAAAAGCTCTGGGATTTGAAAGTATTTTCATATCAAATTTCTTCATATATGTTTCCGCCTTCCAAAAAGGAATATATTTCTTAAGTTAATATATCATAATAAAATTTAAATTGCAATAAAAATATTGTTAAAATCTAAAAGTTGTGTTATAATTTTTTGCGGTGATAAAAAATGAGAATGAGAAGAAAGAAAAATCTCGTTGACAGAATAGAAAAATGCGGCGAACTGTTTTTATCTTTAAATGATGAAGAACACCGCGATTTACGAGAATTAAAGCCTGATATGCTGATTGATTTTGCTGAGTTTTTTGGGAATTCCAATCCTGTCGTGCTTGAAATCGGTTGCGGTAAAGGCAGATTTGCGAATACTTTAGCGGAAAATAATCCTGATATAAATGTTTTAGCAGTTGAAAAGATTGATAATGTTCTGGTGTCAGCGGCTGAAACCGCTATAGAAAAAGGGCTTAAAAATATCAAGTTTATATGCTGCGGCGCTGAGTATCTAACCCGTTACATAAAGGAAAAGAGTATTACAACGCTTTATCTTAATTTTTCCTGTCCTTATCCTAAAAAGCGGTATGAAAGTCATCGTTTAACTTCAAAAAGATACCTTGATATCTACAAGGTTTTACTTGATGACAAGGCTTATATATATCAGAAAACCGATAATATTCATTTCTTTGAATATTCTTTAAAAAGCTTTACTGATAACGGCTTTTATATAAATGATATCTCGCTTGATTTACACAAAAGCGACATTGAAGGCAATATAATGACCGAGTATGAAGAAAAGTTTTCTTCACTCGGATTTCCGATATATTATTTAAAAACAAGCCTTAGAAAAGGGGAATAAAAATGAGTGAGAAAAAATATATTTCATTGACTTTTGATGACGGCCCTAATGTTGAGGTAACGCCTCATGTTCTCGAACGTCTTGAAAAATACGGTGTTGTTGCAAGCTTTTTTGTAAACGGCAGAGCTATAAATGATGAGTCGGCAGTTGTTATGAAAAAGGCTTTTGATATGGGTTGCGAGATTCAAAATCATTCTCAGAATCATCATAATATGACTACACTTAGTATAGATGAGATTGAATATGAACTGGGCGAAACAGACCGTTTGGTTGAAAAATATACAGGCAAAAAGCCTGAGTTTTTCCGTCCGCCGTTTATTGCGGTAAATGAGCAGATGCATAATACAATTGATAAACCGTTTATCTGTGGTTTTTGCCCTTCGGACTGGGATGCAAAAGTTACAAAAGAAAAAACAGCCGAAGATATTTTAAAAACTGTCAGAAACGGACATATAATTCTGCTTCACGATTCATCGTATAATCTCAAAAGTGCGTTAGCGCTTGATACTATTATCCCTGAATTGCAAAGCAAAGGGTATGAGTTTGTCACTATTTCTAAGCTTTTTGAAGTATTTGAAAAAACTCCTGAAAAAGGCGTAATTTATTCTAATGTAATTGAAAACTAAGGTGCATTTATGAAATTAATCCATACAGCGGATGTTCATCTTGATTCTCCGCTTAACAGTAATTTATCCTATGAAAAAGCAAAAGTCCGCAGAAGAGAAATATTGCTTTCTTTTTTAAGCCTTGTTGACTATGCGGTTGAAAATGATGTCCGCGCGGTAATTATCGCAGGCGATTTGTTCGATAGCGCTATTGCTTCAGCTGAAACAGAAAGCTTGGTTTTAGAAAAAATCGCATCTGTCGGAGCTGTCGATTTTCTTTACTTAAAAGGCAATCATGATTTAAGCTTTGAGTTTAAAAAGCAGTTACCTGATAATTTAAAGCTGTTTGAGGGTGACTTTTGCAAATACAGCTATGATAATGTGTGTATTGGAGGCATTGCTCTAAACAGCGAAGCTTATGATATGCTTGATTTTGATGCTGAAAATTATAATATTGCAGTAATGCATGGCAATGTAAATAATTCATCAGATGAATATTATATAAACTTAAACGAGCTGAAAAATAAAAATATTGACTACCTTGCATTAGGTCATATTCATAAATCCGATCAGGGTAAGGTTGATAAACGCTGTGCTTATGCACATTGTGGGTGTCTTGACGGCAGAGGCTTTGATGAATGTGGTGAAAAAGGCTTTATGCTTGTTGATACAGATAAGAAAAGCTATGAATTTATCCCGTTTTCCAGTCGTATTATTGAGGAAATAACAGTTGATATTTCGTCTGCTGCTTCAACATTGCAGATAATTTCTCTTATTGAAACTGCAACCGAAAGTATCGAAGAAGAAAACATCGTTAGAGTGGTGCTCTCAGGCAAAATAAAGGAAAGTGTTATTAAAGATGCTCTGCTTATAAAAAGTCATTTTGACAAAAAGTTTTTTAGTTTTTCACTTAAAGATAATTCGGTTTGTTCTTACGATTACAATGATTATAAAAATGATATTTCGCTTAAAGGCGAGTTTATCCGAAAAGCACTTGAAAGTGATATGGATGAAATTCAGCGCGACAGAGTTATTTCCGCGGTAATGTGCGCTTTAAATTCGGAGGAACTGCCATTATGAAGCTTAATAAATGTTATATTAATAATTTCGGCAAGCTTTCGGATTTTTCTTATGAATTTGATAGTGAAATCAATGTAATTAATGAAGAAAACGGATTTGGTAAATCGACTCTTTGTGCCTTT
>JBGVHY010000272.1:0-3656 GCA_045122755.1 Acutalibacteraceae bacterium
TGCTTTGAAAATTTTATGATATTTTTTTGAAAAAAGTAAAAACTATGAGTATTACAAGGAGTTGATATTTTTGACAAATGAAAAATATTCAAAAATGGTAGAAGAAGCTTGCGATAAATCAAATGTTTTAAAGGATTGTGTTTGTGCATTTTTAGTCGGCGGTGCAATCTGCGTGCTCGGTCAGGCGATTACCGATATATACTGGCAGTTCTGCTCGGTTCAGCTTTCAACCGCAAAGGCACTTACATCAATAACACTCGTTTCGATCTCTATCATTCTTACAGGACTTAATATCTATCCGAGAATTTCAAAATTCGCAGGTGCAGGAACATTAGTCCCGATAACAGGCTTTGCAAATGCGTGTGCCGCGGCGGCAATTGAGTTTAAAACAGAGGGGCGAATTTTAGGCACAGGTGCAAATATATTTAAAGTCTCAGGGCCTGTAATCGTTTTCGGATTGCTCACGGGCTGGGTGTATGGGGTTGTGTATTGGATAACAACCTTGTTTTAAATTTCTTATTTATTCTTTATTATTTAAAATAAAAGAATAAAGAAAAAATAATATATAAAAAAGAAAAAATAAGGGCTTGACCGGTCGGTCAAGCCTTTTGTATTTATTCTTCAAAGATAATAGTCGCCGATGTATTTGGTAGCATTTCAATATACCACCATTTGCCGCAATGAAAATATTGAATTTGTTCTTTTTCAGTCGAGGGATTTACTAAAACAAGTTTGTCACAACCTGAAGCGTTTTCAATAATGCACCCTTCGGTGTGTAATCTGCCTTTTCTATCAAATGAAGACATATTCAGTTCATCACAGTCAAAGGTTAACGGATAAATTTGCGACATGGGTGTAAGGCCTGTAAAATGACGAAAAGCCTTGTATTGTCCACTATAAGATAATTCTCCGCTGACGCTGTTTCGAGTTACCAATCCGCCGCAGAAAAACGGTCCAACGTTGGGGCCGCCTGCTTCATCGAGCATTAAATTCCAACCTGTAAATGATGAATATCTGTTATTGAGCGTTTTTATCATCATAAGGGTCCATTTGCACCAATCGGTGTCATAGTTATCATATAAACGCGGACCGCCTTCGGTGAAGTGTAGTTGTAAATTTGGATATTCATTCTTTATAAAGGTGGTTTGTTCAATAGTTCCGTTGTAATAGTGGAAGGCAATGCCATCGCACTCACATTTAAGCAAAGGATACTCATTTAAGCACCAAGCAACTCGTTGTGCCCCGTTAAAATTATGATCATAACACCATATTTTTGTGGCTATATTATTTTCGTCAAGCTTTTTGCGGAGTATGGAAATAAATTTTGCCTCGATATCTGGATGCCAGACGCATGCCGGCATTTTTCCGTCTTCCAGGGTTTCAGGCTCGTTTTGCGGTGTGATTGCACTGATTTTAATGCCTTCCGCCTCGTATGCCTTGACGTATTTTACAATGTACTCGGCATAGCAATCCAAATATTTTTCACGCATATAACCGCCTCCGACGCTACCACCGGTTTTCATCCATGCGGGCGGGGACCAAGGCGAAGCAAAGAGCGTAAGTTCTGGATTGATCTCTAATATTTCTTTAATGATCGGTATAATATAATTTTTATCTTTTTCAATAGAGAAATGTTCAAGGGAAGTATCATTTTCAACATCATCGTATGTATAAAGCTCTGCTGAATAGTCGCTTGAACCGATTGATAATCTGCCTATTTGAAAGTTTAAACCATTTTTTGAATACAAATTCTTCAAAAGTTCATGTCTGTCGTTACATTTCATCAATGAGAGATTATAACAAGAAGAGCCCGTTATCGCCACGCCAAAACCCATAAAGTCCGTGTTCGCTATTTTTTCATTTTTTATTGCTGTGGTAATTCCTTCCAAAGATAAACCATCATACACCGGTTTTGAAAGATACTCACCATATTCGTTTGTCGTATACATTGTAGCTTTCATAATCGCACCGCCTTTGTTGTAGTTTTTAATTATTATATCTGTATTTATTCTTATTTAAAATGTATTTTTAGTTAAATATCTTGTATTTTTTAGTACAAAAGTGTATAATTGAATAAAGAGGTGAACAAATAGTGGATTTGGAAATTAAAAATACGAATTTAATCTTAAAGAAGGCAATTTCCCAGACGTGGAAAATCAAAAAATATAGTTATGAAAGCATTGCTCGTCCTGATTATGGCGTTCTGTATCTCTTTTCCGGAAATATTACTTACACATTCGATCATTGCCAAATCCAATTGCAACCGGGAGATATTATATATCTTCCCAAAAACAGCAACTATGTGGTGGACTTAAATCTTAAAAGCGGTGCTGTTGAAGACTATCTGATAAACTTCGATGTCGTGGGGGGAGAATGTTTTGCCAACCTTGATAAACCAACCTGCATCTTAAATGACCGTGCAGGAGCATTGGCGGATTATTTCAAAGATGTTACCGAGGCTTATGACGAAAAAGATAAACCTTTCTTGATAAATTCACTATTTTACTTATGCCTGAATTCTATACAAACGGCAATACAATATAAAAACGACAATGGGGCGCAATTGGATTTCAAAAAAGCAGCAAGAAGGCTTGCAGAAAATTTCAATGCATCTGTTGATGATATTGCCAAAGAACTTCACCTGAGCCGAAGCGCCTTTCAAAAAAAATTTATCCAATATTTTGCTATGTCCCCCATAGAATATCGAACTGAAAAACGACTAAAAAAAGCAAAACTGCTTTTGGAAACGACCGATATGCCAATCAAAGAGGTATCCGATTTGCTTGGATTCTACGATATAGCGTATTTTTATAAAGTGTTCAAAAAAGCATACGCAATCACACCGAAGGAATATCGTGAAACATCAAAACCTACATTTTAGCCAATCACTGTGTCCTATATTGACAGCAGCAGAAGGGCGAATTTTAGGCACAGGCGCAAATATATTTAAAGTCTCAGGGCCTGTAATCGTTTTCGGATTGCTCACGGGCCGGATTTACGGTGTGATTTATTATATTTGCTTTAAATTCGGCATTGTTTAAATAAGAAAAATCCTGCTCAACGAAAAATCGAGCAGGATTTTTAGATTTCTGTGTCATTTATATTAAATTATCTTGTTTTCAGGATTTTAAGATTATTCAGGTTTTTCGCCGTAAAGTGCGAATCTGAATATCTTCGATTCATCTTCCGGAAGCTCACATCTGACAGTTGTTTCTGTAATCTCACCGTTAATCATATGTCCGAGTGCAGACAATAATAACAGTCTTGACTTTAAATTTAAGATGTCGCCTTCGTCTGTTTCGAGAAACACATCACCCTTACAGTGCGAAACTGTTTCGATAAAATCCTCAACATTGAGTTGACACAATTTTAATTCGGGTCTCATAAAATTTTGCCTCCTTTTTGGAATTTCTAGAAAGATTTTCTCTTTCTGCGTTTATAATACACCATGAATTTAAAAAAGTCAAGTAAAATCTTTGTAAAATTTGCACAACCGACAATAATATTTTATGTGCAACTTGCATAAATGGTTAATTAAGATAAGAGGGCAGATTGTTCTCTGCCCTCTTATCTTATACCTTTAAATTCTTTAAAAATTCAATGTTTGTCTTTGCATCGGTAAGCTCGTCCTCTTCGGGTGTGTCCTGTTCTACAAT
>JBGVHY010000273.1:0-2926 GCA_045122755.1 Acutalibacteraceae bacterium
CAGACTTATTGCTGATGATGCGGTAGAAATTCGTAGAGTTTCTTCAAAAACACTTGTAGGTACTGCACCTGAGAATATTCGTCACTTTGTTGAGCTTCGCGGTGTCGGTATTATCAATGCAAGAAGAATCTTCGGTATGGGTGCAGTAAAGCTTACTGAAAAGATTGATATGATTATTAATCTTGAACAGTGGAATCCTGAAAAGATTTATGACAGAATGGGGCTTGAAAATGAAACCACCGAGATTTTAGGCCTTGAAGTGACTTCTACTACCATTCCTATTAAGCCCGGTAGAAACCTTGCTATTATTATTGAGGTTGCGGCTATGAATAACCGTCAGAAAAAGATGGGTTATAATGCTGCTCAGGAGCTCTTACATAAGCTTGGTATGGGATATGAAGAAGAGATTGACCCTGCATTACAGAATGAATGGGACGCATTCAAATAAACTATATTTATAAAGAGGTAATTAAAAATGTATTATATTGGTGTTGATTTAGGCGGTACAAATATCGCAACAGCTGTTATTAATGAAAAATTCGAGATTATCGGGAAAGCTTCAATTCCTACAAACGCTCCAAGACCTGGTGAAGAAATTGCTAAAGACATCGCAAAATCAGTTGATTTAGCAATTGAAAATGCAGGTGTTTCAAAGGATGAAGTTAACTCTATCGGTATCGGTTCACCCGGTGCGGTTAATGCTGAGGACGGCATTATTGAATTTGCAGGAAACTTAGGTTTTGACCAGGTTCCGCTTGTTAAGTACGTTGAGAAATACACAGGTAAAAAATGCTTTGTTGAAAATGATGCAAATGCCGCAGCATACGGCGAGCTTATCGCAGGTGCTGGCAGAGGTGCTAAAAACTTTGTTGCTATCACTCTCGGCACAGGTGTTGGCGGCGGTGTTATCATTGACGGAAAGATTTTCTCAGGCTGGAACTCATTCGGTGCTGAACTCGGTCATATTAATTTAGTAATGAATGGCGAACCTTGCACTTGCGGAAGAGACGGTTGTTGGGAGGCTTATGCTTCTGCTACTGCTCTTATTCGTCAGACAAAAGCTGCTATGGAAAATGATAAATCATCAAAAATGTGGGAAATCGCAGGCAGTCTTGATGATGTAAACGGAAAAACAGCCTTTGACGGAATGCGTGCAGGCGATAAAACTGCAACTGAAGTTTGTAATAAATATATCGAATATGTTGCTTGCGGTATTGTTGATGTTATCAATATCTTCCAGCCTGAATTTGTATGTATCGGCGGCGGTATTTCTAAAGAAAAAGAAAATCTCAGAAAACCTGTTGAAGATTATGTAAATAAATACAGATTTGGCAAGACAGCTAAAAAGAAAACAGAAATTAAAATCGCTGAGCTTGGAAATGATGCCGGTATTATCGGTGCTGCATTCTTAGGTCTTAATAACTAGAAACAGGAGTATTCTTTTGACTGATAAAATTGATATTTTAATTGAGTTTTTAAAAAAATATAACTATAATTTCAAAATAAATGAGCCTTTAAAAAATCATACAAGCTTTAAAATCGGCGGTAACGCACTTGTATTTGTTTCTCCTGAGTCCGAAGATCAGTTAATGGAGATTGTTAATGAGTGTATCAAAGCTGATATTAAGTATTATATACTCGGCAAAGGCTCTAATACCTTGTTTTCCGACGTAGGTTTTGACGGTGTTGTAATTTCTACTACCGAGAAATTTAACGGTATCCGAAAGCTTTCCGAGAACACCTTCGAGTGTGATGCAGGTGTTAAGATTTCGGCTCTTTGCAATTTCGCACTCGAAAATTCTTATACAGGCTTCGAATGTCTTTATGGAATCCCGGGTACCGTCGGCGGAGCTATAATTACTAACGCAGGTGCATACGGCGGAGAAATTTCCGATGTTGCTATTGAAGTAAAGCATATTGATGACAAAGGCAATTTCGGCTCGCTTATTGGTGAAGAAATAGAATTTTCATACCGTCACAGCGCTTATGAGGATAATGGATATCTTATCTGTTCAGTTGTTTTTGTATGCGAACAAGGCGACAAACAGGAAATTAAAGCAAAAATGGACGATTTAATCAGCAGACGTAAAGAAAAACAGCCTCTTGAGTATCCAAGTGCCGGAAGTACCTTTAAAAGACCGAAAACAGGTTATGCAGCTGCTTTGATTGAAGAAGCAGGGCTTAAAGGTGTCAGTGTAGGCGGTGCTGAGGTAAGTAAAAAACATTCAGGATTTATTATTAATAAAGATAATGCTTCCTGTGAAGATGTTCTTAAATTAATCGAAAAAGTTAAACAAAAGGTATTTGAAAATTCAGGGGTAACCCTTGAATGTGAAGTCAGGATAGTGAAGTAAACTATGGAATTTGTAATTGTAACAGGCATATCGGGTGCCGGTAAATCTAAAGCTATATCAACTTTTGAGGATATTGGCTTTTACTGTGTTGATAACATTCCCCCTGCCCTGATTAAAAACTTTGCTGAATTATGCGAAAGTAATCCGCATTTACAAAAAGTTGCTGTTGTAAGTGACTCTCGCGGCAGATCTTTTTTTAACGAGCTTTCTCAGGTTTTAGATGACCTTGATTCAATGAATAAGAAATATAAAATTCTTTTTCTTGATGCTACTGTTGAAGTGCTCGTAAACCGTTTTAAGGAAACTAGAAGAAAGCATCCGTTGCTCGATTCCTGCGACGGTTCAGTAAGAAAAGCTATTGAAACTGAAAAAGAAATGCTTAAGAGTATTAGAGAACGCTCTGATTATATAATTGATACTTCCAGACTTTCAACATCACAGCTCAAAGAGCGAATTTTATCTATATTCACTGAAAATCCTACTGATACAATCAACGCTATTTGTATGTCATTTGGTTTTAAATATGGTCCTGCTACTGAAGCTGACCTTATGTTTGATGTAAGATGTCTGCC
>JBGVHY010000274.1:0-3966 GCA_045122755.1 Acutalibacteraceae bacterium
GTGGTGAGCGATGAGATTAAAATATAAGCGAAGGTGCAGGACTGTTATTTGGTGCTCGGTGCTTTCGCTTTTATTAATCTGCTTTATAATTTTTACCGAAACAAATGTACGCCCGATAATGCTTGAGGTGGCAATAAATGATGCTCAGGCGGTAAATGAAAAGATAATAAATAACGCGGTTTATGATGCGCTGACAGAAGAGAATATAGATTTTTCTGACGTTATAGAGATTACATATGATGAGAATAATAATGTAAAATCCGTTTCGACCGACAGCGTTTTTTTAAGCAAACTAAAGCTTAAAATAATCAAAAACATCAGCGATGGATTTAAAAATCTTGATATTGATTCGGTAGCAATTCGTATAGGCTCATTTATTGATAACGAATTTACATACGGCAGAGGTCCGAATATAAAGTTTAATTATGAAATGACCAATACGGTAGATTGTGAATATAAATCGGAGTTTGTCAGCACAGGAATTAATCAGGCAAGACATAATTTTGCGATTTGTTTTACAACCGAGGTTTGCATTATAACGCCGCTTTTTCAGACCAATACAACCTTTGGTACGGAAGTTCTTTTAAACGAGATGGTGATAGTAGGGGATGTGCCAGAAAATTATACAGATATAAATATAAACTAACACCGCGGCTTATTTTGCCGCGGTGCTCTTCTTTTTTACAAATTCTCTTGCGCGCTTTGCAACTGTTATTTTTTCAAATGTCTTTTTAAATCGGAATGAAACTGCGACTTTCTTTTTGCAATTCTCGCATCTTATAATATTTGAAAAAGCCTTGATTTTTGGGTTGTATTTGCCTGTGAATTTGATTTTAGTGTGGCAAATCGGGCAATCAAAATAAAGCTTGTCTTTATCAATGTTTTCAGCTTTTAAGTCTGATATTATGTATGGTTTAAATAATAAACGCTTGTAAAAATCTCCTTCTTTTACACTGCGGATATATTTATCAAATATGTCCTTTTCATATGAAAGACTTAAGAGCTGTCCGCAAACTCGGCTGTCATCTTCGGCGCGGTGAAGTGAGAAGTTTTCAGTATTTATTTTATAAAACTCAGCTGCTGCTCTAAGACTTATTTGGTTATTATTCTCGGTTTTTATAAAATTTTGAATATATTTTTGCAAATCAGTGTATTTTTCGATAAAATCAACTTTAGGCAGTTTCAAAATCTCATTATAATTCTCAACCAAAACATGCAAATCAGTATCCGACCAGGTTAAAAATACAGTTTCACTATCTGCATCGCACCAATTAATAAAGTCTGTTATAACTTCTTCAAAGTATTTTGCGTTTTTCAGTTCTTTATCTTGAATATGGGTCAGTTTTTTAACATAAGAGTTGAGTTTTTTTGAAAACTGCGGTTTTACCATTGAGGTATATGAATCAATTTCATTTAAACTATTATCAAGCTTAACCGCACCGATTTCAATAATTTCATTGATATGGCGCTGAGTATCAGGGATTTTTGAGCTGTTAAACTCTAAATCAAATATTATAAAATTCGTAAATAAGCACTCCTATAAGTGTGATTTTAATAAATATTATCATAAATTCTGCTTGTTTACAATAAAAATATTTATAATTTTAAAATTTTTTAAAAAAATACTTGCAATCTACAAAGTTTTGTGTTAATATTGTTTCGTTGACGCAATAGGTGCGTTTTAAATACGCTTTAAAAAGAAAGGATTGATATAGAATGAGAGAAGGAATTCATCCTGATTACGAAGTTTGCACAGTAAAATGTGCTTGCGGTAATGAATTTGAGACAAGATCCACTAAAAAAGAACTCCGTGTTGATATTTGTTCAAAATGTCATCCGTTCTTCACAGGCAGACAGAAGCTCGTTGATTCAGGCGGACGTGTTGATCGTTTCAACAGAAGATTCAACGCTGCAAAATAATTTTATAAAATATGCCGTAACTGTCAAAAAGATAGTTACGGCTTTTTTTCCATTTTTAAGTTTGAAAAGAGGTGAATATCTTTGGCTGATTACTTGACTGTAAAACAAGAGGCAGATTATACTTTTACTGAGAAAAAATCAAGGTTTATCGGGTATATAAAACCTTGTGAAACCGAAGCAGAAGCTATCGAATTTGTAAATTCTATCAAGAAAAAGCATTCTGATGCAAGGCATAATGTCTATGCCTATGTTCTGCGTGAGAATAATAAGCAGAGATATTCCGATGACGGCGAACCTCAGGGAACAGGCGGACTTCCTGTTTTAGAGGTGATTACTAAAAAAGGGCTTACCGATGTATGCGTTGTTGTAACTCGTTATTTCGGAGGCATTTTGCTTGGCACAGGCGGACTTACAAGAGCATATTCCGAAGGCTGTAAAGGCGCTGTGCAGAGTAGCGGAATAGTAGAAATGACCGAGTGTGACTGTTTTTCTGTTGAATGCGATTACGGATTTTATAATACATTGCAGAGCCTTTTTATAAATTCTGATGTCGGGATTGACAACTCCGATTTTGCCGATATAGTAAAGCTTTCCTGTTATATAAAAACTGCTGATTATAAGAATTTATGCGATGAAATTGCTGAGAAATTTTCGGGAAAAGTAACTCCACAATTTACAGGTAAAAAATATTTTGCATTTGATGTTAAATAATTAAAGGAGTTTTTGTTTTTTTGTCGAATAAATAATTAAAGAGAATAAATGGGGAGTGATAAGTGTGAACGTCAGAGAAACAATTGAAAATAACGAAAGAATATTTTTGTGTGATAAAGCGGCTTTTTCTGCTGACTCCAAGGGAAGAAAAATTCCTGAGGAAAAATGCGAAATTCGTACTGATTATCAGCGTGACCGCGATAGAATTATACATAGCTCATCTTTCAGACGTTTGAAACATAAAACTCAGGTTTTTATTGCTCCCGGAGGCGACCATTACCGTACGCGTTTAACACATACCCTTGAAGTTAATCAAATTGCGCGTACAATTGCAAGAGCGTTGGCACTTAACGAAGATTTAACCGAGGCTATTGCGTTGGGTCATGACCTTGGGCATACTCCTTTCGGTCATGCAGGTGAGCGAGCGCTGAATGATGTGCTTCAAGGCGGTTTTCGCCATTATGAGCAGAGCGTAAGAGTATGCGAGACTTTAGAGAAAAACGGTAAGGGTCTTAATTTAACTGAAGAAGTTAAAGACGGTATTTTCTGTCATACAAATCGCGATGCTATGACGCTTGAGGGCAGAATAGTAAAATTCGCGGATAAGATTGCTTATATGAATCACGACATTGACGATGCCCAGAAAGGTAATATTCTTACTGAAAACGATATACCAAAGGGTATTCGCGATGTTTTTGGTGATACTAAATCAAAACGAATTAACAGTATGGTAAATTCGATTATAAGCAACGGCACTGATGATATAGACCTTAGCGAAAAAGACAGAGAAGCATTTTATGATTTGCATAAATTTATGTTTAAATCTGTTTATACAAATAAAACTGCAAAATCCGAAGAGCCAAAGGTTGAGCAGATGATTAAAACCTTGTTCGCATATTTGTGTGAGCATACCGATAAACTGCCCCGACAGTATATGAAAATCGCCGAGAATGAAAGTATTCCGCGTGCGGTGGCTGATTATATCGGCGGTATGACTGACAGATATGCAACTTATATTTATAACGAATTATTTGTTCCAAAATCCTGGATGGTATTTTAATTTTAAAACAATCTATAAAGGCAGGTGAGAGCTTGAAATTTTCTGAGGATTTTTTAAATGAACTTCGATATAAAAACCCGATTGACGAGGTCATATCGTCATATGTGGTCTTAAAAAGGACAGGCTCTACCTACAAAGGGCTATGCCCGTTTCATAATGAGAGAACACCGTCTTTTACGGTTTATCCGAATACCGGTTCATTTTACTGCTACGGCTGTCAAAACGGCGGCGATGTAGTAACTTTTATAAAAAACGCTGAAAATCTTGACTATATC